>NZ_FQWP01000051.1:0-1070 GCF_900129715.1 Fibrobacter sp. UWH9
ACGGTGTCACCCGGGGTCACCATTTCGACACCTTCCGGCAGCTGGATGGTACCAGTAACGTCGGTGGTGCGGAAGTAGAACTGGGGACGATAGCCGTTCATGAACGGAGTGTGGCGACCACCTTCGTCCTTAGTAAGAACGTAGATTTCAGCCTTGAATTCGGTGTGCGGAGTCACAGACTTGGGAGCTGCGAGCACCATACCACGGGAAATGTCCTTCTTTTCAGCGCCGCGGAGGAGGAGACCAACGTTGTCACCAGCCTGAGCGTCGTCGAGGAGCTTACGGAACATTTCAACACCGGTAATAACGTATTCGGCAGTTTCGCCGAGACCGATGCGTTCGACCTTGTCGTTCAGATGAACAACACCGCGTTCGATACGGCCGGTAGCAACGGTACCACGACCGGTAATGGTGAACACGTCTTCGATCGGCATGAGGAACGGCTTTTCAGTTTCACGAGCCGGCAGCGGAATGTATTCGTCGCAAGCAGCCATGAGTTCCATGATCTTGTCCTGGTATTCTGCGTCGCCTTCGAGAGCCTTGAGTGCAGAACCGCGAATGATCGGAGCGTTGTCGCCGTCAAATTCGTACTTGGAGAGCAGGTCGCGAACTTCCATTTCGACGAGGTCGAGAAGTTCAACGTCATCAACCATGTCAACCTTGTTCATGAAAACAACGATCTTGGGCACGCCAACCTGGTGTGCGAGAAGGATGTGTTCACGAGTCTGGGGCATGGGACCGTCAGTAGCAGCAACGACGAGAATTGCGCCGTCCATCTGAGCAGCACCAGTAACCATGTTCTTGACGTAGTCAGCATGGCCCGGGCAGTCAACGTGTGCGTAGTGACGTGCAGCAGAAGTGTATTCCACGTGAGAGGTGTTAATCGTGATACCACGTGCCTTTTCTTCGGGAGCGTTGTCGATTTCATCGAAACGCTTTGCAGCAGCCAGGCCCTTAGCGGCGAGGGTGGTGCAGATAGCAGCGGTCAGAGTGGTCTTACCGTGGTCAACGTGGCCGATGGTGCCGATGTTGCAGTGCGGCTTACTTCTGTCAAAATGTTCTTTTGCCAT
>NZ_FQWP01000052.1:0-1035 GCF_900129715.1 Fibrobacter sp. UWH9
AAAAAAATCCCTAGAAAGTGAATTCTAGGGATGGTTAGGTTTCTAACTTGCGTTTTCGACCAAGAAAAGGACAAGCGATGAGACTTAACCGAGACATAAGATACCAAATTAGCGCACTGTTGGCTGCCGGACATCAACAAAAAGTCATAGCAAAACTAATCGGAATTTCCGAAGGTGGACTCAGCAAGGAGATTTCCAGAAACGGAGGTCGTAAAAAGTACGATCCGGACAAGGCTGACAAGAGGGCCGTAAAGCTCCAGCACAAAGCGCACATTCACTATGAGTATAGCGATGAAGTTTGGGCGGAAACTGAAGCCCTGATAAAGGAGGACTTGTCACCGGAGCAAGTTGTTGGACGCAGGGGGTTGGAGGGTAAGAAAACTCCAAGCGTTCCAACGATATACCGCCATATCAAAGGCAGAGACGAATTCAAGCCACACCTTAGGCATGGGGACAAGAAATATCGAGAGCGGGGTCCTGCAAAGGATGGAAGAGGCTCCATTACGGGACAGGTGCCCATAGACCTGCGTCCGGCGATAGTCGACGAGAAAAGTCGCTTCGGCGATTTTGAAATAGACTTGATCAACGGAGCTCTTCATAAGGGGAACCTGCTCACCGCCAACGACAGAATGTCCATGCTTTGCATCCTGGAGCCTCTACCGACAAAGGATGCAACCGCCCTGGCAGATACTCTGATAGCGGCCTTTTCGCCCTACAAGAGGCTGCTACACACGGTCACTTCCGACAACGGAAAGGAGTTCGCCGATCATGTTCGGATAGCCCAAAAGTTGGATGTCGGTTATTACTTTGCCCACCCTTACCACTCGTGGGAACGAGGTGCAAACGAAAATATGAACGGTCTGATTCGCCAGTACCTGCCAAAGGGAACCTCGTTTGAGGACCTGACGAGAGATGAGGTCAAGTGGATTGAGTGGAAATTGAACAATCGGCCGAGAAAACGACTTGGATTTCTCACCCCATTAGAGTATATTTCTAGGCAAGTTAAACAAATTTACTTGGCGACTTAAATTCGCC
>NZ_FQWP01000050.1:0-1095 GCF_900129715.1 Fibrobacter sp. UWH9
CCCGAATTCTATTTGCAAATGCATAATCCGAGCGGAATCTGAAGGATGCAAAAAAGGCCCCCAGATGGGAGCCAGCTAGGATAACTAAATTGCAACCTTCTCTTACCACAAAGAGGTTGCATTGAGTCATCTTAACCGAGAGCAAAGATACAAAATTCTTGGCTTGTTGTGTAGCCATTACACGCAAGCCCAAATCGCAGACATAATCGGATGTTCCCAAAGCACCGTATCACGAGAAATCAAACGGAACGGTTCACGAGGGAAATACGGAGCGGAGGCGGCACATAGAAAAGCCGTTGCAAGGAAGAAGGCTAGCCACTGCCATAAGAAATACGACGGATATGACTGGAGAATTGTTGACGCAAGTATCCGTAGTTTCATGAGTCCACAGCAGGTTCGCTGGAGATGCAGGCTTATGGGCCTGAAATGTCCTTGCGAGGAACTCATCTACCGTCACATCTGGGAGGACAAGCGGCATGGCGGTGACCTCTACAAATGCCTAAGGCACAAGAACAAGAAACACGCTTCCAGGGGCCGTAAGAACGGCTACAGAGGAAGGATTGTCGGCCTAGTATCTATCGACAAGCGGCCTGCAATCGTTGATAAAAAGGAACGTTTCGGAGACCTTGAGGTAGACCTTGTCATCGGTAAGGATCACAAGGGAAAGCTGCTCACCATAAACGACAGGGCAACGAACCAAAGCTGGATTAGAAAAATCGGAAGCAAGAATTCTGACGAGGTTGCAGCTGCCATCGTGGAAACCCTTCTCCCGTACAAGGGGTTGCTTAAGACGATAACTTCAGATAACGGAAGGGAGTTTGCGGACCACGTAATCGTGGCGAAGGCGCTTGGCATCAAGTACTATTTTGCGCATCCATATCATTCATGGGAGCGAGGTGCGAATGAAAATATGAACGGGCTGATTCGCCAATTTATTCCAAAGGGTGCAAAGATTGAAGATGTCGATGAACGCTATATCCGATGGATCGAGAACAATCTGAACAATAGACCAAGAAAAAGGCTTGACTACCTAACACCAAATGAGTATCTTTTGAAAAAGTTCAACATTATGCGTTAGCGATTAGAAATCGCCTT
>NZ_FQWP01000048.1:0-1532 GCF_900129715.1 Fibrobacter sp. UWH9
AGGATGGATTCGGTCTTCTGGGCAATCTGGCCGTTGGCGTCGGCAGGCAGAAGTTCCGGAGAAACGGGAGTATCCAAAATGTCGCGAAGCACTGCAGAAAGCGCATCGGCGGACTTTTTTTAGGGGGAGGACGGCTCGCGCCGCCTTTTTTTGAGGCGCCTACGGCACCTTGGTTAGAAAGAGTCCTTAAGGCAACGGACGGAGAACGCGTAGCCCTTGTCGCAGTCGTTCTGGTACGTGTAGTCGCCGTTGTAGTTGAAGTACTGGTACCACGCATTGTAGCCGTTGTACTCGTACTCAGTAGAACTCCAGAAGTAGGCGTAGTAGCCTCGATAGCGGAAACTACCGCGGTCGTTGCGGTAACCGGCAGGGAGAACCGAGAATCCAAAAGAATCATCATTAGTCACTCCACTATAAGAGGTCCACAGGCTGGTGTTCGCCTTCAGCTTCTGACCGGCATAGCTGGCCCCGCCCACATTCGTATAGAGAGCACCCCATTCAGCATTGCTCGGCAGGTGCCAGCCGCTGGGGCAAACGCCACGAACAGGCGCCGTAGCCAATGCAGAGGCACTGAAACGGGTACAAAACTTGCCATAGCCACATTCCTCACCGTAGTTCTTGTAAATAGCAACAGAGTCAACCGCGGCTGCCCAGGTATATAGGCGACCATAGGTTGCGCAATTACTTGGATCATCGTCATAGCACCAGCTGGTGGAGTCGGAGGTATAATAGCCGTTGTCAAAAGCCACTCCGGTGTAAGCATAGTTCAGGTTCTGGGCCATCCAGGTCTGGCAATTTTCATTCTTATCGTCGCAAATTTCTACCGTCTTGTACATCTGGTAGTCACGCTCATCCAGAAGTTCGCCATAGGTGACCTTCGGATTCAAGTATTCGGTAGGTGCGTAAGTGCATGTATGGCCCACAGGGCATTTTGTAGCGTAAGAAAGATCAACGGCTTCGTCGGATGAAGATTCCGGGTCAGTGCCCGGAATGACACTGGAAGAGGAACTTGCAACCTCGCCAACAACATCCCAGGAGCCTTCCACGCAATTCAACTCGCGGTCTTCTTCATAAAGGTAAGCTGACAGGCCTTCTCTTGACCCCGTGCAGCCAGGCAGATTTTCTTCAACGTCCGCAATCATATCGTAATGGACCCACTTACGATCCTTGCAAATGAAACCTTCCTTTGTCCCATTAATAAAGTTAACGAAACCTTCCCCGCTTTCTGTACAGCTGGGCAAATTTTCTTCAGACTCAACAGAAGAAATGTTTGTGTCCTCATGGTTATTAGCCGGTCCGTTTGAAGAGCCGCCATCACCACATGCGGCAAGGCCCAAAGCCAGAGCAAAGGCTACAAAGCCAAACTTTACCACTTTCTTTCCAAAAAATTTCTTGTTCATTGAAAACACCTCCTTGCAACTTGCGCAGGTTTCCCGTTATTCCCTAAAGCTTGCGTTCAGGGAATTGGTGAGCCAATCAGCAAAGCTTGCGTCGCTGGGCATTCTCCAGTCGGCACGAGGCGACAGGGAGAT
>NZ_FQWP01000047.1:0-1579 GCF_900129715.1 Fibrobacter sp. UWH9
AAAATATGCAAGGCGAGCGAAGCACCCAAATGTTCACATTTGGGTATTTCCGAGCCGAAGCAATTTTATCAAAATATAATACAAACCATTACACAAAGCAAGGTTTGTGTATTTTCAATCATCCGTTCTGACATTGATTATTGTGGAAATATCAAATTTAACTTGAAATTTCCACAATGTATTAGTTATATTCTAGGCATGGTTTCTAGAAAAATTGAAGAAAAAATCCTTTCTGAAGGAATAAAGTACCCTGTCATAACGATTGTCGGGCCAAGGCAATCCGGCAAAACTACTTTGGCAAAAAAACTGTTTCCTAATTACAAGTATGTAAACTTGGAACAACGAGATTTGAGAGATTTTGCCCACAGAGACCCCAAGGGATTCCTGGCATCCCATAAGCCGCCCATTATCCTTGACGAAATCCAGAATTGCCCGGAATTGCTGAGCCAGGTACAGGTGGAAGTTGACCGCACCGGGCTGGATGCTCAATTTGTAATCACTGGTAGCCAGCAACTTTTATTGAGCCAAGCGATATCCCAGAGCCTCGCCGGACGAACAAGTATCTTCACATTGTTGCCTTATTCCATTTCCGAAATTTCAAATTACAACAAAGATTTTTCTCGAGGTGAATTCATTTTAAATGGAGGCATGCCTCGCCTCTACGAGAAAAATCTTGAAGCGGAAAGTTACTATCGCGACTACATCCAAACATACATTGAACGAGATGTCCGAACCTTAATTAATGTCAAGGATCTTCGCAAGTTTGAGCTGTTTCTCACATTACTGGCAGGCAGAGTTGGGCAAATAATCAATTACTCCAGCTTGGCAGGCGATGTCGGCGTAAGTTCTACAACTCTCAAGGAATGGCTTTCCGTTTTGGTAGCAAGCCACATTGTATTTACATTGCAGCCGTGGTTTGGCAATGTTACCAAGCGCTTGACAAAATCGCCAAAGGTATTCTTTGTAGATACGGGTATTCCGTGCTCGCTGCTCTCCCTGACAAATGCAGAGCGTGTTGAAAAAGATGGCTTGTTCGGCAACCTGTTTGAAAACATGGTTATACTCGAAGCCATGAAAGCTCGACTGAACGCTGGCAAAAAAACAGACCTTTACTTTTTACGAACAGAATCTGGCATTGAAATCGACTTGCTAGATGTTAGAGGCGGATCCGTCGTTCCGTACGAAATCAAAGCCAGCGATTCCATTGTGCCGGAATTTTTCAAGAACTTCACCAAAGCCGAAAGCTTTGTTCCAAATTTTGAAGGAAAACAAGGCGGCCTGATTTACTCCGGCGATGAAATGGATTCTTACATGGAGCGCAGAATTTTCAACTACAAGAAGTTGGATACTGTGTTTTAATTTTTGGTACGGAAATCGCTACAATTTCAAAAATTCCCAATTAGGTTCTGCTATCCCCAAATTTTTGAAACCTTTGGCTCTTCATCAACATGTGTGGGTGGCTTCGCCACCCTTTTTTGTTGACATTCGCCTAAATTAAACAAAAAATGGGCTATTTTCTAAAATTTAATCGCCAAAAAAAACAGAAGAAAAAGCCCATGTCAAAATTATACAAATCCAT
>NZ_FQWP01000018.1:0-65467 GCF_900129715.1 Fibrobacter sp. UWH9
AAGTGTTCGTCGTCACGCTTTGCTTCGCCTTCTTCGGTCTGGCTTTCTTCACGGAAGTGACCGCCGCAAGATTCTTCACGGTGGAGGGCGTCGAGAGTGAGGACTTCTGCGAATTCAAGGAAGTCAGCCAGACGGCCAGCACGTTCCAGGTTCTGGTTGAAGGAACCTTCGGAGCCAACAACGTTGACGTTTTCGTAGAATTCTTCGCGGAGTGCGGGGATTTCCTGGAGAGCCTTTTCGAGGCCAGCCTTGTTACGGGCCATGCCAACGTATTCCCACATGATGTTACCGAGCTGACGATGGATATCGTTAACAGTGCGGTGACCCTTGATGGAAAGGAGCTTGGAAATCTTTTCTGCGGTCTGCTTCTTGCAGTCTTCGAAAGCAGGATCAGATTCGGAAACCTTTTCCAGCTTGGTGCCTGCGAAGTAGCCACCGATGGTGAACGGAATCACGAAGTAACCATCGGAGAGGCCCTGCATAAGAGCAGAAGCGCCGAGACGGTTAGCACCGTGGTCAGAGAAGTTTGCTTCACCGAGAACGAAGCAGCCCGGGATGGTGGACATCAAATCGTAGTCAACCCACAGACCACCCATGGTGTAGTGGATTGCCGGGAAGATGCGCATCGGAACCTTGTACGGGTCTTCGTCAACGATCTTTTCGTACATCTGGAAGAGGTTACCATACTTAGCAGAAACGCCTGCAACGCCCATGCGCTTGATAGCGTCTGCGAAGTCCAGGTAAACTGCGAGGCCGGTGTTGCCTACGCCGAGACCGGCGTCGCAAACCTGCTTTGCGTTACGGGAAGCCACGTCACGAGGAACGAGGTTACCGAAGCTGGGGTACTTTTCTTCGAGGTAGTAGTAACGATCTTCTTCGGGGATCTGGTCCGGAGAACGCTTGTCGCCAGCCTTACGGGGAACCCAAATACGGCCATCGTTACGGAGAGATTCGGACATCAGAGTCAGCTTGGACTGCAGGTCTCCATGACGGGGCAAGCAGGTCGGGTGAATCTGAGTGTAGCAGGGGTTAGCAAATGCGGCACCCTTCTTGTAAGCGCGGAATGCTGCAGTGACGTTAGAACCCTGAGCGTTGGTGGACAGGTAGTAGACGTTACCGTAACCACCGGTGCAAAGGCAGACTGCGTCGCCAACGTGGCTTTCAAGTTCGCCAGTAACGAGGTTACGAACGATAATACCGCGAGCCTTGCCATCGACAACCACGAGGTCCATCATTTCGCGACGAGGAAGGAGAGTTACCTTGCCTGCTGCAACCTGGCGCATGAGAGCCTGGTATGCACCGAGGAGGAGCTGCTGACCGGTCTGACCGCGAGCGTAGAAGGTACGGGAAACCTGGGTACCACCGAAGGAACGGTTGTCCAGGAGGCCACCGTATTCACGGCCGAAAGGAACACCCTGAGCGACGCACTGGTCGATGATCAGGTTGGAGTTTTCGGCGAGACGATGAACGTTGGCTTCACGAGCGCGGAAGTCACCGCCCTTAACGGTATCGTAGAAAAGACGATAGACAGAGTCACCATCGTTCTTATAGCTCTTAGCAGCATTGATACCACCCTGGGCAGCAATGGAGTGAGCACGACGGGGAGAGTCCTGAATGCAGAAGGACTTCACATTGTAGCCCAGTTCTGCGAGAGAAGCTGCAGCGGAAGCACCAGCAAGACCGGTACCCACCACGAGAACGGTGAACTTACGCTTGTTAGCGGGGTTCACGAGCTTCAGTTCAAACTTATGCTTGGTCCACTTTTCTTCAATGGAACCACCAGGAATTTTAGAATCGAGAATCATTAGTTATGGTCTCCATTAAACGTTGGTGGAAATGATGCCGACAGAGGGAACGACGAAAGAAGTCTTAGCTTCGGAAGCGGCCTTCTTCTGTTCCAGCTGCTGCTGGAGTTCATGAGACTTGGCGCGGAGAGCTTCGGTTTCCGGCTGATGAGCGATGTAGCAGGAGAATGCAGCTTCAACAGCAAAGCCGATTGCAATCACGATGCTGTATGCAATGCCAATAACTTCGATAACCGGAGTCCACTTCTGGTGAGCAAGGCCGAGAGTCTGGAAAGCAGAAGAAATGGCATGGAACAGGTGGATGCCGATAACGAGCATGGCAACCAGGTAGAACACGGTCCAAACCGGGTTAGCAAACATGTCGATGGTGGTGAGCCACATGTCGCGGACGATTTCGCCGGCAGCGTTCTGGTACAGGTAGTGAGCACCGAACTTGAGGTTAGCGAGATGCTGGATGCCAAAGCCGAGAATGATAAGGCCGGTCCAGATCATGGTGAAGGTAGCGAAGGACTTGTTACCCTTGCGAGCGTTGACTTCGTAACCCACAGCGCCACGAGCCTTCTTGTTTTCGAGCTTCAGCAAAACGCCGAGACCGATATGGAGACCGAATGCAGCAACCATGCCCAGTTCCATGAGGTAAATCAACTTTACCGGGAAGTGGAGCGGGTTGAAGCTGGTCAGGAATTCAGTATAGGCATTGTAGGATGCCTGTGCTGCAGACTGATCAAAGTTCAGCAACTGGAGGTTGCCGCACATGTGGACGAGGATGAACAGAGCGAGGAACGCACCAGAGCATCCCATGATCTGTTTCTTACCAATGGAAGAGGTAAGGTACTTGATGATCCATTGCATTGTTTTGTGTCTCCTTGAGAGGGGTCTTTTTTTTGTTTGTAATTCTAACAGACCTTAAACTGCCATTAGAGGATGCAGCAAGCCTTCTTGCTTGCAGCTTCGTAGGCGTAGCGGTCTTCCTTCTTGAACCAGAAGTCCAGTTCGCGTTCTGCGGATGCAGGACTGTCGGAGCTATGGACAACATTTTCGGTCATGGAAGGAGCAAAATCGTAGCGGAGGGTACCGGGTTCTGCCTTAGCCGGATTGGTAGCACCGTTGATAGCGCGAACCTTGGCAATGGCATTTTCGCCACCCAGAGCGAGCATCACGGAAGGACCCTTAGTCATGTAGGCTTCCAGTTCCGGGAAGAAAGGCTTCTCGACGTGTTCGGCATAGAAACCGCGAGCGTCAGCAGAAGTCATCTGATGCATCTTGATAGCGCAGACGGAGAGGCCTGCAGCTTCGTAACGGGCAATAATTTGACCAATCAGGCCGCTCTTCACGGCGTTGGGCTTGATCATAGCGAATGTCATTTCCATAGGGTATACCACCTTTTATTGTGAGTACGTTAAATATAACTCTTTATTCTTCGGCACTGATTTTCTTCATCAAATCATCGGCCAATTTTCCATTAGATTCAATGTTCTGCACCAGCCAGTCCACCGACTCCTTCAGTTCGCTGTTCGGATATTTCTGTTGGAAAGTCTTGAGGACCTGGAGAGCCTCATCGTTCTTATTGAGATTCTCGCTCAAGATAAAACCGCGGCTGAACAAGGACTTTTCCGCTTCAGGGCTATCGGGGAAGATTTCGTAGCAAGCCTGATACTCCGCTTCAGCTTCTTCAAAGCGGCCTGTCTCGTTATAAATTTGAGCGCTTTCGTAGATAGCCAACTTCACAAGAGAATCGTTTTCGCCATAGGCAAAAATCAAATTGCGATAGGCTTCCAGGGCTTCATCATTCAAGCCTTCCTTACGCAAGGAATCAGCGTTGGCCACCAGTCGATCAGCCAAGATCGTAGGCTCCCATTCCTGGATACTGCTATCGTAGAAGTGAAGCACAGCAGACTGGTAACTTTCAGCAGCAAAGCGGGCTTCACTCATATCGCTCTGCATCCTCCAGTTCTGTCTGAAGAGGGCCGGAAGAGTTTGTTCGAAATCAAGTTTAAAGTAGCTAGATTTTTTACTCAGGAAATATTCGTGCCTAAGGATATTCATCGGGAACATTGCTGCGGCACGAACCTCACTGCGTCCCTGTTCAAAGGAATATTCCTGATGCACGGGGCTTCCATAACGTTCGTAGAAAGCCTTCAGGGAATCTTCGCTAACTTCTACGTTCTGACGTTTCTTAAAGAAGTAGTTATCGAAGATGAAATTTCGACGGGCTGCACGCACCAAGGCGCGGTATTCCCAGGTTTTATCCAGTTTCAAATTCAGGGCAGCCTTGCTGAACAGCAGTCTTTCTACAACCATGCTAAACAAGTGCTGATGGTTGCGAGCATTGACCTCGGCCATGAAATCCCTTTTGCAAATACGCTTCAGTTCCCCTTCAGTCAGCAAAGTTTCACCATTTTCAGACAGGAGAACATAGGAAGAATCCACATCAAAGAATTCTCCGCTAGCCAACCCCTGCTTGATAGAGGCTTCAACGCGATCAAAAGTCTTTTGTTTCGGCTGAACCAGGGAAGACAGATAGAATACGTGGTAGGCATTACCGACATCGGCCTTGATTACAGGCGATACAAAGCCTGCATCCTTGCCATTCAAGGCGGCACTCAAACCAGAAACCATGCCAATACCGTACGGCATGGCAAAGCCGTCCTTGACGTAGCCGACAAAGCCGCCTTCCTTGGCGGTAGCTTTATTTGCACTCTTTGTGGAAGCGATTTTCTTGAAATTTTCAAGGTCAGTGGTTTCGTTAAACAGGGCTGCCAGGGCAACGGAATCTGTTCCCTGCACATGATACAGCTCATAACCGGGGGCAGTCATGAACATATCCATATGCTTTTCGTAGAAAGCCTTCGGTTCCGGCTTAGGCAATTCATGGAACGTCACATGAAGGTCTGAGGCGAGGTTCCTTGCAATCTGTTCCTTGAGTTCAGAACGGTGGAGTTCAACGAACTTGGTCTTCCAAGTTATGGAATCTTCTCTGGACGTAGAGCCCATCAAGTGTTCTTTCAAGTAAGCGTTCAAGGCTTCCTTGGAATGAGACATATAGTATTCGCAGGCAACAATTCCCTGAATGACACTAAAATCAGGAAGGGGCGCCTCTTCAAACAGGCTGCGATGTTCGTCATAGAAATGACGAAGTTCCGGTTCGGAATAAGTAAGGCGTTCATTCAGGTAGAAACGCTGATAGACGGAAGCAAGCAGCTTGGGTTCAATCAAACCGAGAAATTCTTCCCATTCCTTGTTCAACTCGGGGAACTGTGTCAAAGCCTTGGAAACGACGGCTTCCTTCGCATAAACATTTTCGTAGAGACGCTTGTTCAAAGGTTCCTTGGAGGAAATGGAATTTTTCATCAAGAGAACAAGGTCTTCTCGATAGACGACTTCCTTATCAATGCGAGCAAGAATGGTATCCTTATCCCCCACACTGTTGCAGCCAGTCAAGGCAAACAGATTTAGGAGACTCACAGTAAAAAAGGCAAAGCGGAGTTTCATGTAACCTCTTGTTTCCGGCGGGCTCCAAAGCCCAATAATAGCGCACTGAATATAGTAATAATAATAGGTAAAAAAGCAAAATTTCCGCTCAAATTACAGGTGTGCGCCCGATATCGGAAAGCGACAATAAAATACTACACAAAAAAGCACTTGTGTACAAATTACGAGCCGTTTTCATAACTTGTTGACCATCAACGAATTATCGCATTTTCTATACTTGGACTCAGTTTGAAAAAACGCAAACAGACATTCTTTGGAACAGCATTTTTTGCAACTGCTGCAGTAGGCGCCATCGCTCTTGGCGTCTGGTTTGTTCATGCGTTTGTGGAACGCTACCTTTCCGCCCCACACACTTTTTCCGGGGTAACGATTACCCCCTACGGCCACAACGCGCAGTCCCTGTTAGAGCATTCCTTCGATTCCCTTTTCATTTCGACGGACTCTACCGAAGTAAAAATCATAAACCCTAACCTGGACATCACCATTCTTGGAGAAAACCGGGGGGTAAGCCTGAAAATGGACCATGTGGATGCATTCATCGCCATTCCACAAAGCGACACCCTTTCCGCGACAAAAGATACCACCAACCCTGCATTCCCCGACAACCTTAGATTCCCGGCAAACGTTTCAGTCAACATCGAGGACGCAAACATCAAGCTGTCCGACGGAAAGTCCTGGAACGCCAAGGGGCTCAGCGTACAGAACAACGGGGAATACGCGCTCAACGTAGGAATCAGGCAAGTCAACGGAGACTTCGTAAGCAACCCCGCCTCAGTCAAGATGAAAGGGGACTTCGCAGGGGCAAAGCTGACTTTAGAGGCAAGCGTAAAAACAAGCAAGGATTCCGTCCAGATCAAGGCAAACGTTCCCAAGAAGGACATGAGCCGAATCAAGGCGAAGACCAACATTTCTGTAAAGAACCCCGCCGAATGGTTGCCGTTCAAGCTCCCCGAAGAGATTCCTGAAATCGGTAAAATCGATGTCGTTGCCGAGGCAACCTTAGACACCCGAAAGGAAACGGTCTTCTACAACAGCACCATCCGCACACGAGTCGGAGCCCTGTGGCCGCTGGAACCGGAACGAGTGACAATCAAGGTCCAGGGAAATCAGGAAAAGATTAACGCCGACATTCTTCTGCAAAACGACGAAGGCGGCTCCATCCACCTTGCCGGAGATTTCGACACGAATCTTAACGGACACGTAGAAGGCAAGGTCGAAAACATGAGCGCCCTGTACGGACCGCAGATGATGCCTATGGACGTAGACATTCGTTCCGCCGACATAAACGACATGGTCATCCGAGCCTCCCTGGAAACAAGACAGGGGTCCTACGTCAATGGAACAATCGACTTGAGGGATTCCCTGATGATTACATTCATCGGAGACATCTCCCCTTACGAACCTTGGGCTCTGGACTGGACTCACGGAAACTTGACCTTGGGCGGAAGACCGCAACTTTACGGAACCTGCGACGGACACAAGCTCCGAATTCTGGCGAAGTTCGACACCGTTGCCTACGCCTATCACATGACGGCCGATTCCATGCAAGTCACCCTGGATCTTGACACCAAGGGAATTGATTTTTCAAAGGGTGTCATCTACACCCCGAATGAAACGTTCGATTTCGATGGCGACGTAAAATGGAATCATGAACGTCCTCACACCTCATGGAACATCACTCAACGACATGGCGGTAAGGCCAGCGCCTATATCGACATCGGAGATTCTATCGCAATTGATGTCAGCGCAGACAAGGCCATCATTGCAACAATACCCTTTGCGGATTTGTCCATATCAGACCGAATTAGAGGCCGCGTGAGCGGAATGTGGCATTGGAATATCGACGACTCCACTGGATTCGCCAACGTTACCATTGACGGCGAAGTGGCCGAATACAACATGGTTGCAGACGTAATCGCAAGACAGAATAAGGACACGATTTTCATTGACAGAGCCCATAGCATTTACAACAGGAATGAAGTAAACGCATACGGTTCATTCATATTGCCCAATGATTCGAACCCGGATTTCAAGCCCACTCCCTTCCTTCCCATCCAGGTTCTCGAAGCAAGTATTTCCTCAAATGACTTCAGTATTCCGCTCCTGCTAGAGCCACTAAACGACAGCACCTTCGCCTCCGGTATGCTCTCGGGCCAATTGTCGTTCAACCAGAATACAGGCGTTATGGGGAACCTGGACTTCTCCAATATCGAGTTTAACGACCTCTCGCCAGATTTGCTCCGAATCAAGAAGTTGAACATCTTTGCAGAAAAAGACAAGGTCGAGCTAAATTCCTATCTGGACATTGGCCGTGGTGGTTGGACAGGAAACACGCAGATAATCATCGATCATATTTTTGACGACAGGCGACACCTCAGTTTCTCTCATGGAAGTGACAATGGTGGCACTTTATGGTCGGAAGGCTTCATCGACAACGACTTGAAGTTCAAGGGTACCGTTGACGCAAACGGTTCCTGGTACATTCCCGGAACTATCAGCGAAATCACCAACACGGACCTCCATGTCGACATTACCGCAGACATCCGCAAGGGATTCAAGGGAATTACTGCAGACATCACCGCAGATTCCACTCGATATAACCCGCCCAAGATGAACGTTTCCTTCCCCATCAGTTTAAGAGGACGCATTGAAAACGGTCTACTGGACATTTCCTCCGCCAAGACAACCAATCGCAATAACGAAACTATCGAAGCTACATTAAAATTCCAACTTGACAGTCTAAAGCTTAATGCCATTGACGTTAGGTCAGACCGCTACACGATTGAGATGGACCAGCACAAGCTGGTTCTGGAAGGTATCAGCGGGCACCTTGAAGATGGAGACGAAAATCTCACCATAACCGCAGACATTCCAAAGATCACCTACAATTTTAACGATGACGTTATTGGACAGGCTGAAGCATTAGCCAGAGGCGACATTGCCTACATTATCCCCCATAGCAAGGCGGGCCAGATTCAAAACAACACCATCGCAGGAAACATCCTTATAGACAAACTCGTTTATTATCGCGATCTTGATATCGAAGTTACACCTTCGGCCATTGACAAATACATCGCCATGTTCAACAACGGCGTCGCCAAGTTAAAGAAAAAAGAAGTTCAAGAAGAAAAGCTCTCTACGGCAAGCCCAATCAATCTTTCACTTCATATTAGCGATTCCCAAAGGGATTCTGTTGGTATCGTGACACCGTTCGCTACCTTCCCCGTTACTTTGGACATCTGGGTCTTGGGCAATACCACAAGGCCCTTGCTCAGAGGTGACATTGCAAATACGAACAACGGATTTATCGGCATCCACGAAGTCTACGAATTCAACTTGAACTCCTTCCAAATTTCTTGGAACGATGTGCCCTGGCAAAAGGGCGTTATCGACGTAACCAGTAGCCAGGATCTTCCCTATTGTAACGAAAATTCAGAAAGCGTTAACGAAACCTGTCCTATCAATTTGGACATTCAGGGAACAATTACCAATCCCCAGCCCATGCCATCTTCGAATTGCGGTATCGAATCATCCCCTGCGGTAATTTACTACAACGTTCTCCTAGGCTGTATTGCAGACAAAGGCGGCGAATCCGCAGACTGGAACCGAATCGCAGGCAAGGCAATCGGCAAGGTTATTTCAACAACGGCAAACAAGACTCTTGGCGGCGACTACATTGGCGACATTGACATGAAGGTGATGCTGTTTGAAAACACCACCACCAGCGACAAGGATTCCAGCTACTTCAAGATTCCGGTTTCATTAGACCGCTGGGTAAAAAATTTGAGTCTGGTATTCGGCTATACCAAGGACCAGAGCGTAAACCCCACCTACGAACAATCCGTTCAGTTCGGAGCTAACTACACACTTCCTGTATTCCAGGAAGCTGAATACTCCCACAAGAACCACATTGCACCGGCATTATCACTTAACGCCCTATTAACCAGAAAGCAATACCTGACCAACTCCGGTACAGAACGCGACGATGACCGACTTGAAAAGAATATCGGCATCAACTATGTCTACCGTTATTGGAACCCCTGCTTGCTAGGAATCGGCCGTTGTGAAAGCATAGGTAGCCAGCATACCCAAAATCAGGATTCCAGGGAGGACACATCCAAATGAATAAATTTCTAATCCTCCTCTTGGCAATGATTGCGTTTTCATGGGCAGCAGACGATGTAAAGCATCCCTGGTTTGTACAAATCTCCGGAAACAAGGCGTTCTCTAATTACCAGTTAGAAGAACAGCTCGACGTTCCCGAAGAGTTCGGCCAGATGGACACCACAAAGCAAGACTTCCTCATGAGACTTTCTATAGAGAACATCAAGGCTCTCTATTACTCTAGAGGTTACTACAGCCTTGACATGGCACTCAACATCCGCAAGGACACAACCTCGGAAGGTATTGTCCAGAGAGGTTATATCATCCACATCCGAGACGGCGAACGTTACAAATTTAGCGGTGCAAAAATCATCGTTCCCGAAGAAGCAAAATTGGAAATTGACGAAAGCAAATTGAACATTTCAAAGGAAAACTATTACAACCAGGAAGACATCTCAGAAGACCTGCAGGAAATCCAGCGCGTATACCGCAAGGAAGGCTATCTTCACGCCTATCTTTCTTCCATTGAAATGTTGGATTCCCTACACAAGAAGATATTTGTCGAGATTACAATTACCCCAGGTGCCAAAGTCCTGATGGGAAACATGATCAGCACCAGCTTCCGTTCCGCCGACAAAAAACTGCAGGGGCCAACGGAAGCAGGACTTACGGATACCGCCTGGCTTTCAAGCCTATGGAAAATCGAACAAGGCGAACTGATTGACGGAAACCAGTACAATTCATTCAAGTCGAAACTGTTCTCGACCCAGTTGTTCACTCAGGTAAAAATGAGCGACACCCTCCGCGAAGACGGTCTGTCTGACGTATATCTAAACGTAACGGAGCGTGTACCCGGCGAAACTCGTTACGGATTCTTCTATGAAGAAATCTACGGATTCGGAGCCTTGGCCTACGCTCGTCACAAAAACTTCTTCGGTCACTTCCACGAATTTTCATCAAGTGTTCAAATTGCACAACACAAGCAGGAAGCCTCCATCGGTTACGCAAACCCGCTACTTTTCGGAACATCCGTAAGCTTTATTCCCACAGCAATCCGTTTCGACAACCGACTGACATTAAACCACGAAAAAATCACGCAGCCCGCCTACGATGACCGATACGAAGAACGCTACGAAATCATCAACCGAGGAGACATTACCTTCGGCATTACCAACCATATTAGATTCCGCGGCACGATCGATACCCGATACGTTTCCAAAGCCAAGGATACCGTACTTGTCGTAAGCAAGGAGAATTCAGGCACCGCAGACATCAGCGATACAGCAAGCCTCTCAAGTTCACAGGACTCTTTGCTAGAAACGCAAAATAAAGATAAGTTGCTTAAGCTAAAGGGTGAAATTGCCCTTACATTTGACTTTACCAACGACTATTTCAACCCCACCAAGGGAATCCGCCTTGCCCCCACATTCGGCGCAGGAACGAACTGGGACGGCGATCTGAAATCATTCAACATGAGAGGCGATCCCTACACCTACGGCGAAATAACAGCAAACGCCTACCTCCCCCTATTCTGGACATTTTTCGGAGCAATTAGTGGAAGTACGGGCCGCTTCTTCGCAAAGGCCCTGGAAGAAGACGCACGCATTTTCTACCAGGGCGGTTCCCGATCCGTTCGCGGTTATAAATTCAGACATATTTTTGCCAGCCGAGATTCTATCATCTACACAGGGCAAGAATCTTCCATCAAGGCAGACACAATCATCAACACAGGCCTTACCCCCACCTACTTCAGATTCAACGAAGAAATCCGCTGGATGTTCCCCTGGAAAGGATGGAGACACTGGCAACTCGTACAATTCTACGACTGGGCTAAAGTAACCGACGATGAAGACGACATCTACACATCAGCCCGAAATGAAAGCCTTGGCCTCGGAATTCGCTATAGTTGGCAATTCCTGACTTTCCGACTTGATTACGCCTTCAAGAAAAATTTGACCGATTGGAGTGCAGAAGGATTCGCCTGGAGCAGATTCGCCTTCGACCTATCCCACACGTTCTAAAGTCAAGACTAATATTCGGGATTAGACGTTCTCTTTATAGATATCCGCAAGAGAGGATCCCGCATACCTTATAGAAACCGAAGGAAGGCCAGCGCTTTCTAAAGCACGCTGAATCAGCTCCTGGGAAACATCCTGTTCAAAGGACAAGTCAAAATTTTTGCCCTTTTGCAAAGGAGAGTGCGCATTAGAAGGAGCTGCCCCCGCCTTCAGAATCTTGCCATGGTTCACAATGGCATAATCTGTAGCTTCCTGATCCATTTCGGCAAGGATATGGGAACACACAATGGCGGTGCCACCATCCCGTTTACGCCAATCCGCAATAAGGCGCCAAACCGTTTCGCGGGACATTGGGTCCAGATTAGCTACAGGTTCATCAAGAATTAATAACTTTGGATTATGAATCAGGGCTCGCAGGATTTGAACCTTCTGACGGTTCCCCAAGGAAAGAGCGGAAAGTTTCGTCGACAAGGCAGGCAACTCCAAGTCCCTGGCAAGGGATTGCAAACGGGTACCGCATTCGCCACAGCCGTACATGCCCGCAAAATACTTCACATATTCTTCAACGGAAAGCTTCGGGTAGACGCCAGGATTTTCAAGGAGAATTCCATAGGACTTGGGGTCAAGAAAGCCGTTAGGCCCGCGGAATCCTTCCGCAATATTCAAGGTTCCCTCATAAGACGCGAAACGACCGCAAAGCAATCGCAACAAGGTCGTCTTCCCCGCCCCATTGGGGCCCAGCAACGCAAAGAAACTCCCCTGGGGAATTTGAAGATTCACCTGGGAAAGAGCCTCTACAGCCGCCCTTGGATAGCGAAAGGAAACGTTTTCAAGCTTGATTGCGTCCATATTCAGAATATAGAAAAAAGACCCCAAGTCGCTCATAGACGACTTGAGGTCTTTTCAAAAGCGCGAAGCGCTTATGCGTAAAGCGGGTGCTTCTTGCAGAGGTCGATGATTTCCTGACGGATAGCCTTCAGGCCTTCTTCGTTGTCCTTGTTCTGGATGCAACGGTCGATGATCTGAGCCACCAGGCGGGAATCGTTTTCGTCGAAGCCACGGGTAGTGATGGCAGCGGTGCCAAGACGTACGCCGGACGGATCCATGGGCTTGCGAGTGTCGAACGGAATGGTAGAACGGCTGCAGGAGATGCCAACCTTTTCCATTGCGATTTCGGCATCCTTACCACCGATACCCTTGGAAGTCATGTCCACAACCATGAGGTGGTTGTCGGTACCGTCGGAAATGATCTTGTAGCCGAGCTTCATCAGTTCGTCGGCCATAGCCTTTGCGTTCTTGATGATGTTCTGGGCATAGGTCTGGAATTCCGGCTGGAGAGCTTCCAGGAAGGCAACAGCCTTACCAGCGTTGATGTGGTCATGGGGACCACCCTGCATACCCGGGAACAGACCTGCGTCGATTGCCTTGGGCAGGGAGACTTCCTTTTCTTCGCCCTTGACGATCTTCTTGATCATCTTGTCCTTGCACATGATGATTGCAGAACGGGGACCGCGGAGAGTCTTATGGGTGGTGGTGGTGACGATATCGAAGTAGGGAACCGGAGATTCGATTGCCTTACCAGCGATGAGGCCAGCAACGTGAGAAATGTCAGCCATGGTGAGAGCGCCGACTTCGTCAGCGATTTCCTTGAACTTCTTCCAGTCCAGGTTGCGGCTGTAAGCGGAGAAGCCAGCGAGGATCATGCGGGGCTTTTCCTTGAGGGCGATTTCACGGACCTTGTCCATGTCGATGCGGCCAGTTTCCTTATCCACTTCGTACTGGACGAAGTTGTAGAGCATACCGGAGAAGTTCACCGGATGGCCGTGAGAAAGGTGTCCACCGTGGTCCAGCTTGAGGCCGAGAACCTTGTCACCCGGCTTGAGAACGCCCATGTAGACAGCGGCGTTTGCAGGAGAACCGGAAAGGGGCTGGATGTTTGCGTGGTCACAACCAAAGAGCTGCTTGCAACGTTCGATTGCCAGGGCTTCCATCTTGTCGATCACTTCGTTACCACCGTAGTAGCGCTTGCCAACGTAGCCTTCGCTGTACTTGTTGGTCAGCACGGAACCCATAGCTTCCATGACGGCCTTGGAGGTGTAGTTTTCGGAGGCGATCAGTTCGATGCCATATTCCTGACGTTCGGCTTCTTCCTTGATGATGTCGAAGATTGCCGGATCGGTCTGCTGCAGAGTAGATTTAAGCATTAGTAGCTCCTTTGAGTTTACGGACGTAAAAATAGTATTTTAAGGCCGTTTTTTAAAGATTTTTGCCGTTTTTTGCTTCATTTCGCCTATCGCTTTCGTAATCCATTGACTTTCAACAAGTTACGAAAAATTAGACGTTCCTAGGGATTTTCAATACACCACCTAAAAGCAAAAAAGCGCCCTTTCGGGCGCCATTTTAGCAAATCGTATTATCGGAGGTTCACCTTTCGGGTCATGTTCACCGCACCGGAACGGACTCTGACAATGTAGTTGCCACTGGGAACTGCGGACAAGTCAGCAGAACCAACCACATTCTTCAGGCGGACCATGGGACGACCTTGCAGGTCAAACAAATCCACATCGGCGGAGGTTACGCCAGCGATGTTCAGCATGCGGCCAGCCACAGCCACGGTGATATAGGACTTCTGGACAGCAGCCAGGGCCGCTGTAGCAGAGCTTGCCGGAGCCTGGGAATCACTGGAAGCGATTTCTGTACCGGCGGCAACGACCTTCACGTTCAAGGTCAGCTTTTCACCGTTAACGGTAAAGGTATCCGAGTAATCACCCGTATTCAAATACTGATCGATTGCACCACCCTGGGTACTGATAGTCACCTTATCCCCTTCCTGTTTGACCTGGAGGAAGTAAGCTGAGTAAGTATCGCGATTGAAGCTGCTCACGCCAGTAATGGTAATGGTGTTAAAGGTACCGCCCTGAGCCACAGTCTGATTCAGGCTACCGGAAACATTTGCGCCGCCGGTAACAGTCTGGCTAGCACTGGAAGTAATCTGCTGCTGGGCGCTGGAGTTTGCGACCTGCTGTTGAGCGCTGCTTGACTGAGCCTGCTGCTGAGCACTAGAACTTGCGATCTGCTGCTGGCTGCTGGAGCTGGCAATCTGCTGCTGGCTATCAGAAGACGGAGCAGAAGAACCGTCGCAAGCCTTATAAGTTGCCGGCAATGCAGCAAATACGTTCTCGTTTGTCCAGCTACCGCTTTCGGTATAGCTCCACTGGCTAGAAGGAGTACTTGCAGAAACACCGGTAGTGAAGTAGGAAGCCGTTTCAGCCTTGTTGGACACAGACCAGTTGGCACCGGAGAGCTGGTTGGTCTTCATCCAGTTGTACCAGGTAGTACTGTAGCTTTTAGTAAAGCCGCCATCGCCACTGGGACCAGAGTTACCCCATTCCGTAACGAACACAGAGTAACCCTTGTTCATCATATTTTCGGGATTCTTGCCAAGTACATCCACCTTGTGAGTCCATTCGGAATTCTGGACTTCTTCACCTGCGTAATAATGAAATGTATAGGCAACATTCTTGTCGTTAATAGGCTGAACGGCCGCAGCATCTACGTACTGATCGTAATATGGCGTACCAACAACAACCAGGTTGTCGGAATATTTACGAATCTCAGAAATGACGGCATTTGCATAGGGATAGATGTTAGATTTCCAGTAATTCTTTGCTTCTGCAGCATCGTACCAAGGATTTTCTTCGTTGCAATCACCATGCTTGGGTTCGTTATAAATTTCGAAGATTACGTTGTCGTACTTGCCCCACTTCTGAGCCATCTTGCCAAAGAACTGAGTTGCACCTGCAGTATTCTTTTCGGCGCAATGGGAATGATAGTCGATAAGCACGTAGATATCGTTATCGATAGCAGCCTGGACAACGGCATTCATGGCGGTTTCGTGCATGGCATTGGTGTAGTAGTTGCCAACATCATCTTCCCAGGAGCCATCAACACCCATGGGAGCACGAATCAGCTGGATCTTGTGCTTATCCACCAGGCCCTTGATGACGTCTCCGTTCCAGAAATTAATACCGGCAGTTTTCGTCATGGACCAGAAAAGGCTCATACCCTGAACAGCGACTTCGTTGCCGCTGGTGCTGTAAGCCGGGCAGCTACCGTAAATACGGCCCTTGCCTGCGGCGTTCTTGCCAGCCTGAAGCTGACCATACTGAGAAACGGGACCGACGCGATTTGCGCCAAATGCCATAGTGGCAAGACCTGCGGTCATAAGACCCAATGCGATAATCTTCTTCATAACATCCTCATACACTAGGGTGAATCCCAATCATCCTAACAAAAAGATAAACGTACAAAGAAAATTTCGCACGGGTTATCAAAAAGCAAACTCAAACAACTGTACTAGCTGTTTGAGTATTTTTTGATACACATCACATTTCAAAAACGCATTTGATACAAATTGTACCAAAATTACAGTTCATAAATCTCGCTGTATTTGCTTTCCAGATAGTCCAGGAAATCCGTGGGAGTAAAATCACGGCCCGTAATGTTCTTAATCCAGGTCTTTGGCGACTCCCTATCGGCGCGTGCCCACACGTTTTCGGTCATCCACCCGTTGATTTTTTTGAAATCGCCGGCAAGGACAGCAGACTTTATATCGAACTGCTTATTCATGGTGTTATAGTACATGGCATTATACATATTGCCCAAGGCGTACGTGGGGAAATAGCCAAATCCGCTGGTCCAGTGAACATCCTGAAGAATACCCTCCGCATCATGAGCCGGACGGATTCCCAGATATTCGGCATACTTGTCATTCCACAATTTCGGCAAGGCGGCAACATCCACGTCGGCACCACCATTCACAATCATCTTCTCGATTTCATAACGGATAATGATGTGGAAAGTGTAGGTAAATTCATCCGCTTCAGTACGGATCAGGCTAGGCGTTACCGTATTCATGGATTCATAGAATTCCTGTTCAGAAACGCCTTCAAAAACATTGGGGAAAAGTTCACAGCACTTGGGGTAAATCAGCGAAATGAATTCACGGCTGCGGCCAATGCGATTCTCATAAAATCTGCTGGTACTTTCATGCATTCCCATAGTCTTATTGAATTCAATAAAGTGGCTATAGTTTTCCTTAGGCTGGTTCTGTTCAAACAGCGCATGACCACCTTCATGAATAATACTGAAGATGTTGGAATAGAACATATCCGGGTAATAATGGGTCGTCACGCGAATATCATTCTTGCCAATTTCCGTAGTAAAGGGATGTTCCGTAGTGGCAAAGGCTCCGCGGTTAAAATCGAAGCCCATGGTTTCCAGCAGATACTGAGTACAAGTTTTCTGGGCCTCATCCTTTACAGGGCGGCTCAAGAAATCCGTGCGGATCTTTTTCTTGCTGTTCATGACGCGCTTAAGCAGCGGCACCAGGCGAGCCTTGCATTCGTTAAAACAATCATCCAGGTCTCGAGAAGACAAGCCCTGTTCATAACCGTCGAACAGAGTATCGTAGGGCGTTTCCTTACGTTCTTCATTGAGGTTCGCTTCACGAACCTGAATCTTCTGCACCTCGGCAAGACTTGGAGCAAAAATGCCAAAATCCTTCGACTTTTTCGCCTCAAGCCAATTAACATAAGCCTTGTTGTACGTCAGGGAACGTTCGTGCTGCATTTCGGGAGTCACGTTTTTTTCGCGGGCATAATCACGATGAAGACTTTCGGCCAGGCAGCGGTCAAATTCGTCAGTCAGTTCATCCCGATGATCATAGATGTACAGACAAGCCTCGATATAGGCGGCATCCTTCTGAAGGACAAAGGCCTTATTACTCAAGAAGGCATCCACCTCGCCTTGAGCATTCATCCCCTCCTTGGGGCAAATAGTCTGCATATCAAAATTCAATACAGCCGATGCCTGATTATACATGCGAACTTCAGACAGGATTTTTTTTACCAGAGACAAGGATTCGGAAAGTTTGGACATACGAGACCTCTAAAAAAAGACGTACTATACAGGGAATGTAATAGAAAAACGTCTAACCTTGAAAGACAGACAGATAATGGAAAATTCCAATAGTCAAAAACAACATGTTCCTGTTAATGCAAGAACCATGCCAACCATTGAATTCAGGAATTTTCGTCCTTGACGTTTTCGTTGTTCTTTTCGGCGGACTTTCTGGAGAATTCCTCTTCCGAGGCCTTGCGGGTCGCTTCCTGCAGTTCCTTCAGTTCCTGCCAGGTTGACTTTTCTTCTCCAGATTTTTCCTTAGTATTGAACAGGACACACAGCACGGCAAAAACGGCCATATAAAAGCCCATGGCCGCCACCACACCAAGAAGTTCATGTCCGGAAAGTTCAGCCACCTTCAGGTAGACAACCACAGAAAAGCCGGTTGATATCAGGAACAGAATTGCAGGAAGTTTTTGTTTCATTTAACGAGGTCCAGTTTTATCCTTGAGGGTCCAGGCAAGGTCTGCATCGGCAGGCTCTGCCAAATAACCATAGTCCGGTTTGTATTCCAGGGATGAAACTGAGACTTTCAGAGGATCACCGCCAACCGTATACCAGTTACCGACCATCTTGGGGAAGCCAACTGAAGTATCGATCGGAGCGCCTTCGTCATCAAAGAAACTGTAAACGAGCACAGGATCATCCATGTTGAACACGTTGCCTTCAATATAGCAACTGGCGGAGTCCGTGCATTCTACGGCATAGCGATCCAGGTTCTTAAAGAAGTTATTGAATGCATGCAGGCGACCGCGTCTTGCAAAAGCGCCAGACCAGCTCATATTATCAAAGAAATTGTGATGCAACGTCAAAGTCTGAGTCGATTCATCGATCAAATCCGGAGTCAGGCCAAAAAGGACACCCGTTTCTGCATTTTCAAAACGAGACCATGAAATAGTTACGTCATGGGAACCGCGTTTCACATCAACTTCGACAATGGGATATTCTTCAAAGGAGCAATGGTCAATCCACACATGATGGGTGTTATTGTGAAGAGAAATGGCCCTGCGATTTGCTGTATCGGAAACAACTGTCGACGGAGCAGAGAACGTCAGATTTTCAAAAATCAGGTTAGACGATTCCTCCGTCATAATTCCCATACCAGAAATGCGGATATCTCGACCGCGACCATCAAAAGTCTTGTTGGACTTAATTCGAAGAGCCGCCGTCAAATTATAAGTTCCGCTTTTCTCGAAAAGGATCCAGGTCGGTCCATCACGATAGGCGCAATCCCGCAAGGAACCGGGAGCGATTACGGCGGTAGTGGCCGCCTTTCCGGTAGAGTCCACATTGGTGGTATCTTCTACAATGATGTAATCCTCTGTTGTCGTAACAAGGCAAATTTCACCCTGGATAGAATCTGCAGCCAGGCTGTCGATGTAGCCTTCACCGCCACGAACACCCGATGCATAGCCGACAACTTCCCTCAATAAGGCCGCGTGATCCTTCCAGTCTGCAGGATAAGTTGAACGATCCTCGCCTACGCCCATTGAAATCTTTTTCAGGGATTCTTCAGAAACGCCGCCCAGGAACACATCATCCAGGAAGACGGTATCCCCAGCATTCACACTAAAGTCAATTCGGTTTACAGCAACTTTCTTCGACCCCACAGGAAGAGCGAATCCTTGCCAAACCTTTGACAGATCCACGTCAAACTCTATGCTCTTGGCAGAGCTATCATAAGCCGAAAGAGCCACATGCAAGGTTCCATGGCCACGGGCACTGAACATCAGGGAATCAAAGCCAGGCAATTCGTAATCAGTTCGATATCCGCCCAGCAAGAAACCCAAGTGCGTCGAAGAACGAGAGGATTTACCTTCTCCAAAAATTCGGGCGCAACCACCCGACGCACAGCCATCATTACCAGAGAATGTCTGCGTCAGGGATTCATCCCAGAGGGGCATCAAGTTCTGGCCATCGGCATCCATGGTAAACCACCAGCCATCACCAAGAATAGCTCCCGTGGCAGAAATTCCGCTAAAGCTTTCGAAATCTTCCACAGCAAAACCACGGGGAGCGCCCAGGTTTATTTCGGGCACGGTTTCACCGGCAGATGCGCTCAACTTGATTGTACCGCGGTTGCTTCGGCTCTCGATAAGAACTTCAAAATTTCCGGCAGGAAGGGAATCAATTACAAAATGTCCAGCGCTATCGGGAACTACAAAACGTTCCAAGCCAGGAATTCTAATGACAGAAGGACCTTGCCCAGGTGCAACAAAGCCCTCGATGGTAGTGAGTGCGCCAAGTGCAATGGAATCAACAGCAGACACTTCCTGCAGCTCTACGGACTTGGTAAATACGGCACCTAATGCAGAGGAATCACTTTCTCCACGGATTTCTACAGAGTATTCACCAGGATCCACAGTTAGCTTTACATAACCGCGGTCATCCGTATCAGACCATTCTTCCTGAGACAAGCCGTCAGACAAATATCCTACCGGCAACACGCGAATACGGGACTTGGCAGCAGGCGCACCATCCGCCAATTGGATCTGCAAGGCAATTGTAGATTCAGCTTCGGTACCACCGGCAACTTCATCCTTGTCATTGGAACAGGATGTTGTCAATGCAGCGAGAGCTCCACCCAAAATCAACCAGAAGGGCTTTTTAATCATTGGAAGCCTCCATCTGTTCGCCTGCAACTTCGTCGTTAACTTCGTTGCGGATTTCTTCACCGATAATACGACGCTTACGTCCACGCCTTACGGGAGGTGGATAAGGATCGCTTAAAGGGAACAACTGCATCCCCAACTGGAAAACTCGATTGGGTTTCTGGCATTGATTCACCTTGGCCAGAACTTCGCGACGGAAACGGCGAACCATTTCAACCAATTCCTTATAGGTATCTTCATCGCAACCAAATGCCAAAGTAGAGAGGTTTCGTTCCTCTCGTTCAAAGCGGTCAATAGCCGATGTAGCCACATCCAGATTCTGCTGGATGTAAGAATTAACCGCCGTGCTATAGGATTCGCTTCCGCTAGAAATCAAGCCCTGGGTCTGTTCATAAAAACCAGTTTCCGGATTCTTGCGGATCATGGAAAGACGTTCCAGCAAGGCCACAGAGGATTTCACCTGACTAGCGGAAATCGGCGGACGGACCATGAGGCCCAAGGCCGCATCATCCCCCACATAAGGGTAGAAGGTAATCAATTCGCGAATAACCGCATGATACCAGTGATCAAAATATTCAAACTGGTCGCGGGCCACATTTTCGACTTTGCATTCCTTGGTGGCCACCAACTTTTCGAGGTACTGGCGACTTTCGGAATGGTTTTTGGCCTGATTGAAAGAGACCATGTCCGCGAAATACTGTTTTTCGCGACCGTCATTGCAGAACAGGTCTGCAAAAACTTGAACCAGACGCGGAGTCAAGTTGCGTTTGCCCTGAAGAATCTTATTGAACATGGAGCCATCGATTCCGGCCTTTTCTGCGATAAAACGGTGGCTGAAACGCCATTCAGCCGCATGCCGTTCTTCGTAGGCATCCTTCAGGAAATCGCGATAGTTCAAGTATTCAAAAAGATTCACCATAATTTACAATATACAAAAATGACGATCGAAGTCTACAGTTTAAACATTAAAAACGTCTACAGTTTAGAATAACCGTAGCGCAACAAGCACTACGGTTGTTCCAAATCACAACTAAGAATTACTTAGCTTTCTTGTTAAGGTATACGCCGTGAGAAGCCTTGGATCTGACAGTACGACCAAGCAGATTCACCTGTTCGGTGCGGCCATTTATCTGAACATTCTGGCGGACAGTTCGACGAATGGATACATTGCAATCTTCATCGCCTTCGGCACAGACAGAACTGCTGGACTGATCGGAACTACTGGAGCTTTCAGGAGCAGGTTCTGCACCAATACGGTAAACGTCCTTGATGTCAAAGCCAACCATATCAATATTGGGGCCGCCGTCAGAAGTTAAAGACGTAAACTTCAGATCGAAATCGCAAGCATCCAGCCACACGTCATCTACATAGACCGTATCCCAGGTATCCCAGTTTGCACTAGGCGGAAATTCCACTTCGTACGTTTTAGCATCCACCTGAACACTCATCTTACTTGTAGTGGTTTTACCATTGCAGTAACGAATAAACATTCTTGCATTGGAGGCAGACTGATAAGAAGTCATCTTGTAGGTAGCGTAACGGCCCGTAGCATTGTCAAAGTTGAAGAAGCCCTTTCCACTAAAGCCTACATGGTTTGCTTCAGTCCAACCCTGAACATCCTCCCCTACGTTGGGATAAGACAAGTCGCTTACGCTAGGCCATTCTTTTGAGCCTTCAAGAATTTCAAACTTGATTATTTCACTACTAGAAGAAACGCTCGGCCCCTCGCTAGCACTGGATCCCGGCACAGGAATATTTTCTTCGCCGTGAGCCGTCGTGACGCAGTTTGCACCACCTTCGAACATCGCGGTAAAGGTGATATCGCGGTAGGGCATTTTGACCTTGTAATAGTTGGAATCAGCAGTTACCTTATTGCAATCATCATCAGCCCAGTACTGGAATTTCTTGCCGAAACTTCCCGGAGAAACATGAAGATTCAAGGCGGCGCCACCAGGCAAATTCTGGTTATGGGTAATAAGGCCACTGCCTGAAACATTGGCCTTTACGGTCAACTTGTAGGTCGGAGCAATTACGCCCACCAAAGTAGTCAAGGCGGCCTTTTCAGAAGCATTTACAGAAGAACTATTCAAGTTTTCACGAAGGCCATCCATGATAAGCTGCGCATGAACTACAGAACCGGATTCCTGGAAATGGGTGGTACCGTCATTGGTAACGCCATTGGGATAATTGGGGTATTCTCCTGGCAGGAACATCTTGAAAACGTAACGGGAAATGTAGGCGGAGCTTAGCTGCGTATACAGATTATAAGTCTTTGTGGTAAGGTCAACAAAGGGAACACCATTCTTCTGGGCGACTTCCTTAATCTTATCCTTTACAGGATATTCCTTATTCTTGTGGGCAGCATCCGTAAGATTATTATCGAATACGTTACGAGGGTAAGTATTCAGCATCAGGGGGCTCATAAGAACAATGTGAGCACCCTTGCTTTTAGCCCCGTCAACATATTTCTGGAACCAATAAGCACTGGAATCAATGGGAACGTAGCGATCCGCCTTGGAGTAGTCACGATCATTGGTTCCCATCTGAACAAAGATGTAATCACCTGGTTGTGTCGCAGCCAAAACTGAATTTAGACGACCATCGTTAATAAAGGATTTGGAACTACGACCACCAATGGCGTAGTTAATCACCTTTACACGGGACTGATCAAAGAAAGGAGCCAGAACCTGGCCCCAACCGGTCTGCGGATAAGCATTTTCCTTGTAATCGCAAACCGTGGAGTCTCCAATCACGTGAATGGTAAAACTCGTCGTATCGCTAACGGCAACACTTGTAAAAAGAGCAGCAGCGGAAAAATACTTCAAAAGTTTATTCATTTTGCCACCCTTACTTTGTCTTTGCCATAGTCTGATGAATAAGCTGGGAACCCTTGCGGATAACCACATGGTAAAGGCCAGAAGTTTTTACCATTCCGTCAAATTCAGCAGAAGAAATTTTGTTGCCCACAACCATCTGCTTCTTGGCAACAAGCTTACCATGCATATCGAAAACGCTAACCGAGGCTTCGCCCATCTGCGGAAGATTCAGGGAGGCATTCACAAATCCAATAGAGGAATCGTTCTTCAGGGAATCTGCAGCGGCAATGGAATCCTTTTCAGCCTGTTCCTTGGCAATGACTTCTGCAACACATGCTGTATCAGAAACTCGACAAACATCATCAATGCTGAAACCGAAGGCGTCAATATTGGGAGCACCATCAGATGTCAAGCTGATAAACTTCAAATCGGCTTCACCAAGGGGTGCATCCATAACAACATATGCGGTATCCCACTTGTCCCAGCCACCAGTTGGAGGAGCATTCAGGTAGTAGTCATGATCCAGATAAGCGTTAAACATACGGTCAGAAGTTCCGCCATTAGCATAACGCACGGCAAGAGTCACATAGCCTGCCCCCGGGAAACGCATTCTATAGGTACCAAAGGAATTCTTCTCGTTGGCAAAGTTAAAGAAGCCTTCACCCGTATGGGCCCAGTTGTCTTCAGAGAAACCAACACCTGTATCCGGCTTAAAGGCATCAAAATATTTCTTGATGTCCTTATTTACAGCCACTCCATTAGTATCGCTTCCGCCGATGGGAGTGAACGGTTCAAAAGTCACATCATCAAGACTCGTAGGAGTTGTTGTGGGGAAGCTAGTCAAAGCCTTTCCGTCACCCTCATACTTTACGGCAGAACCACCTTCATAAACGGCTGTATACTGGGTAGACTTATTGCCCATCTTGAAAGTATAGATGTACTGAGATTTAACGGTAGAAATGGCATTACCGCTAACCTTATTTCCATTACCATCATACCAGCCCAGGAATTTCTTGCCGCTCTTGGGAACGGTCTTCAACATGACAGTCATACCTTCGGGATAATAGGCACCAATAGATGTTGCTTCAGCAGCACCTTCCGGAGAAACCTTCACGTCCACCTGGTACATAGGAGCCATGTAATTGCCCAACTTCTTTACCACAGGGTCGGAATGAGCACGCATCTGTTCGGTAATAATACGGCCAAAGGCATTGGCTCCATTCATCTGCAGATGAACGGCATCAGTCTGGTCAGACTTCAAATTGCTGTATTCAGCAGAAGTGGCGTAGTTGAAGATAAACTGCTGGGCGTAATATTCACCCACAGAAATCATGTAGTTTGCCACCAGTTCACTCATGTCGATAAATGGAATATCAAGGCTATCGGCAATGGCCTTGGCACGAGCAGGATAACCGCGGTAGCTGTTATGGATCTGCGTCGGAGAATCGTAATAGAGTCGACGAATAGGGCTCATGATAATGGGATAAGCCCCCTTTGCACGAGCTTCCTTTGCCATGGTGGCCATAGCTACGGTAAACTTAGCTTCGTCACTCTTGCTCACATCATTGATACCGAACTGAATTACCGCATAGTCGCCAGCCTTCAGCTTGCTCACAATGCAGTTGCCCTGAGTACAATCGCTCTTCCAGAAAAGTTCGTAATAGCCATCGGCCGCCATACCGCCCTGACCGCGATTAACCACGGTAGCCAAGCCAGAATCAAACCAATAATGGAAATCCTGCCCCTGGCCCTGCTTGGGGCAGTAACCACTAGCCCAGTCCTGCATGGTGGAGTCTCCACACATATAGATAACAACCTGAGCCAAAGCGGCAGGAGCCGCTAACATAGAAGCCACGACGGCGCCCTGCCAAAACTTACCAGAAAAGAACTTCATACCCATAACACTACTACTTCAAGGAGAAACTGGACTTAGCAATAGTCTTGCCGTTCAACATAACCTTCACAACGTAATTGCCCTTAGGCAGCAAATCTCGATCGATATTCAGCACAGACTGACCTGCAGGAACCTTAGCATCCATGCTACCCACAATCTGGCCGCGCATATCGTAAATGCGAACTTCTGCATAACCAGAAAGATTGGTGCGCAAGATACCTGTATTGGGATTATAGGCATTCACGCCAGCAGCAAAGGGAACGGGAGCAAGAACAGTACCCGGATTTTCAGGATCCGTCGGCTCAGGAACTTTCTGGTTATTATAGAGTTCAATGCCATCCATACCAAAGGTAAAGGTATCCACATTGGGACCACCATCAGAAGTGGTAGAAGACAATTTCAGAGTATTCTTACCGGCCTTGAGCGCTACATTTACAGTTACTTCCGTGTAGGTTGTCCAACCACCGGGAACAAATTCCACGGTACCTGCAGACTTGCCATTTACAGTAAGAGTCATGTTACGATTGGAATTTCCACCATTGGCAAATCGAATGGTCAAGGTAGTCTTTACATCCTGGGGAGAGTAGATTTCCCACACGCCATAACTGCCAATGCTGTTATCAAAATTGTAGAAGCCATCCTGTTCAAAGCCTGCATTATCCGTCTGACATTCAAAGCCAACACCATCTACAGGTTTGCAGATTTCCAGCGCAGACGTTCCATCCTTAATAACCGGATATTCATCGGTTTCATCAGGAACAGAAACAATGGGTTCGCCCACAATCTGAATTTCAGGAGCAGTTAATTTCTTGACAGCATCCGGCAGGTAATAACCCAGGTGAGGCGGCTGATTGTAGGCAGTATTCTGCCAAGCAATAGCTGTACGATAAACCGGATCATGCATCAAGGTGTACACACGATAAGGTGAGGTCACCGGAGTGCCGATGATGTAGAGAACGGACGGGTCTTCGGAATTACGAACCACCAGTTCTTCGCGCCAGTCACCAAAGAGGTCTGCCACCAGACTGGGAGTGTTCTTGGTGCCGTTACAACCTGTTGCGCCAAGAGCCTTTGAGCCATCGAAATAAGTTTCAGATTCTCTCTTAGTGATGTTAAACTTCGTTACATAAGCGCCATCAAGAAGTTCGTCCTGCAAGTCACCATCAAAGTAAATACGGAAGTTAGTGGAAACCGCAGGAGAGCCCATGGACTTGCCCTTGATATCATGCATGCCGCCACTATAGCTGGACCACACTTCGAAGCCACGATGAGTAGAATCAATGTCAGCAGCCATGCCGCGACCATTATCCTTACCCGGCTGCGGAGTACCCCAAATAATGGTTCCATCGGGTGCGCGAACTTCATCGGTATACTTGGCATCAGTATGTTCATGCACATCAAAGAATTCCAGGCCAGGAAGATCCGGATCCAAGTCAGACAAATGACCTGCATCCCCATGACCCAACTGAGTGGAATAACGGAGAGTACCGTCGTGATTCAAAGCGGCACCGCCGAAAACGATTTCATCATAGCCATCCCCATCAATATCGCCGGTAACAATATTGTGGTTGCCCTGGGCATAGAAACCCTGGCCAGGATCTTCAGATTTGTGATACCAGCGCTGTTTCAAAGTCTTGCCGTCAAAATCGTAGGCAACAATGTAGGAGGAGCTATAGTAGCCGCGGATAAAGATCGCACTGGGATGAACGCCGTCCAGGTAGGCAGTGGCGGCAATATAGCGTTCGCAACGGTTACCGTAGTTATCGCCCCAGTAGCCCTTCTTATCCACGCCCTTTACGTGCTGGTTGATATTACGGCTGGGAACAAAATCAATGGTAGTGATGGCGGCACCATCTACACCACGAAAAACTGTAAGGTATTCGGGGCCATCAAGAACAGTTCCACCGGAATTACGGTAATCCTTGGACTTGTCGCCAATGGCCTTGCCCGTACCGTCAATGGTTCCGTCGGCAGTCTTCACGATCATTTCGGCCTTGCCGTCACCATCGTAGTCATAGACCTGGAACTGGGTATAATGGGCGCCAGCACGGATATTCTTACCCATGTCGATACGCCACAAACGGGTTCCATCCAACTTATAGGCATCAATGAATACGGTGCCTGTGTAACCACCCTGGGAGTTATCGTGGGCATTGGACGGATCCCACTTCAAAATCAATTCAAGTTCGCCGTCACCATCCAGGTCAGCAGCGCTCATGTCGTTAGGAGTATATGTGCAGATTTCACCATCAGGCATGGTCTGCTTTGCGGGAACTTCAAGTTTAATGGTCTTGTAGGGGAAAGACTTTCCGCTATTAGAAACGGTCTGGCCCAAAACTACAGATAATCCAGATTTGGCACTTTCCTTACCATTCAAGACAGCAGTCACCTGATATCCGGAAGAAGTCTTACCTTCTGCATCCAGATAGTTTGTGCCATCGGTTCCCTTGATGGACGCAATCTTTGTACCATCCCTATAAAGATTAAACTCCGTTTGCGGATCATCAGAGCCTAGTAAGCGCCAGCTTACCAGCATACCCTTACCCACATTCGCAGCAACAAGACCGCGAGTCAAATTTTCCATCTGCTTGGGAGCAGCGAAAACCAAACTATTCATGCTCAAAAGAGCAGACCCAATAAGTAATGCCTTTGAAATATTACGCATACACACCACACCTATCTTAAAACTGTAGACAAATATATACTAAAATTGTCCACAGTTGCACTTTTGTAAGATATTTTTATTGACATTCTGTCAACATCCCTTAAAAAAATACCCCGATATGGAATGATAAAATCGTTTAACATTTATCATTTTTTCTTACAAAAAACTATCATTTATGATTGAATAGACTCTAGAGTGCCCTATGAAAAGATTTTTCTCATATTTTTTCGCAATTATTCTGGCTTTCGCCTACACAGCAAACGCCCAACCTGGGCCTAAAAATGTCCACAATCGTGGAGACAAGAAGCCAAAGACTGTCCGTGTAGGATACTATCAGAACGAAAGTTTTCAGGAAGGCGGACAGGGATCTCCGCTGTATGGCTTCGGTTACGAATATTACCAACGCGTCGCCCAGTACTCTGGCTGGCGTTACGAGTATGTCTACGGACCCTATGAAGAACTCTATCAGAAATTCATTGACGGCGAAATAGACCTGTTTGCAGGTCTCGCCCGCACCCCGGAACGAGAGGCCAAAATGTTCTTCCCTCAAGCTCCCATGGGCCGCGACATCTACCATTTGATCAAGAAATCCAACAACACGTCTATTCACGAGGATCCTACCTCCCTCCAGGACAAGAAAATCGGGACACTCCGCGGAGCTATGGAACTGGCACTCATTACGCTTCTGCAATCCAGACATGTCAAAGCCAACATTATCGTATTCGATGACATTAGTTCCCGAGACCAGGCCCTGAGCACAAATTCCATTGACGCCGCCATCGTTGAAAACGCAGGATCCAGTGTTCAGGAAGGTACAGAAACTTTCTTGAGAATGGGAAATACAAATTTTTATCTGTGCGTTACCAAGAAACGCCCCGACCTATTTGGTGAGTTAAACCGGGCCATCGGACAGTTAATGACCGACGACCCGATTATCATGGCCAAACTGTACGACAAGTACATGCGCGCCGGTGCCGCCTCAAAAACATTGACATTGCCAGAAAAGATTTGGCTTGCAAACCACGACACCATCAGGATCGGCTATCTCCGCAACATGCTCCCCTACAGCGACGACAGGGATAACGACAAAAACGCGGAACAAAACCACTCAGACCGCATCGTAGCAAGCAGCGACAAGCCCTCAGGCATCGTGAGCGAAATATTCCCTGAAATGGCAGGTCACATCACTTCGAAAAAATTATTCCTCAAGTATAAGGGATACGATTCCTACGATGAAATGATTTCCGCCCTTGTCAAGGGCGAACAGGACGTAGCCTTCCCTGCAGGAGGCAGTCTATATAGGGCAGAACAGGCGGGAATCCGAGAATCAGCCCCAGTCATACGATCCGAATTGAACCTAGTCTACAAGAACGTCTTCAACAAGAATACGGTTTCCAGTTTTGCAGTCAACAAGAACAACAGGGTCATGGATTACAACATCCAGGACAACTTCCCCAATGCAAAAATCGTTTATTACAATTCAATCCAGGAGTGCCTTGACGCCGTACAGAAAGGCCAGGTCAATGCAACAATTCTAGGAAATCTCCGATCCATCCACCTACTAAAGAACCGCCAATATTCTAACCTGTCGGTTAAGTTGCTAAACATCCCCGACGACAAGTATTTCGGCGTTGCCAACGGAAACGAACCTTTCCTGAAGATATTGAATCGAGGAATTGCATTGACAGGCGCAGAATATACGTTAAACCTGGCCTATCAGTACGCAGAAAAACTGTATCAGCCGAGTCTAGTAGAAACAATTTCCGACCATGCAGCGCTCTTCTTCTCGCTGCTTGCCGCATTTTTCGTATTGATATCCGCATTCATCATCAGCCGCTACAGACGAATCAAGAGGGAAACCGCCAGGGAAAAGGAACAAAACGAACGACTCAGTATGCAGTTGGACGTGATTAACTCCATTAGCGACTTGTACCATAGTGTATTCCTGGTCAACATTCCCCAAAATACCTTCACCATTCTACATACATTCGAATCCATTGAAAAAGCCGTCGGACATTTAAGAAATGACGCCCAGCAGGCATTGAACCAGATGGCTGAGAACATGATTCAGGACAAGTTCAAGCCTATTATACGAGAATTCAACAATATCGCCAGCTGGAAAAACAAACTGGCAAATTCAGATTCCATTTATGAAGAGTACGTCGGTAAAATTCAAGGTTGGTGCGGAGTCAGCATCATTGTAGCCCGTCGCAACGAAAAGGGCGAGCCGACGCACGTACTCTACATTTCACAGGAAATCAACCGTCAGAAAAAGACGGAACAGAACCTGCAGGAAGCTCTTGAACAGGCGGAACAGGCAAACAAGGCCAAGACGTTCTTCCTGAACAACATGAGCCACGATATCCGCACCCCCATGAATGCCATTATCGGTTTCACGACACTCGCCGCCACTCACATGGACGACAAGGAAAAACTTTCTGACTACCTCGGAAAGATTACCACCTCCAGTGAACATCTCCTGTCCCTGATTAACGACGTTCTTGACATGCGCCGCATCGAAAGCGGGAAGGTCAAGTTGGAAGAACGCGAATGTCATCTGCCTGACCTGCTCCACGACATCAAGACTATCGTACAGGCAAACATCCTCCGCAAACAGCAGGAGCTGTTTATCGACGCCATGGACGTAGTCAACGAAGACGTCATTGTAGACAAACTCCGTCTAAACCAGGTCTTGTTAAACCTTCTGAGCAATGCAATCAAGTTCACCCATAACGGAGGCACAATTAGCCTGAGGGTTCTTGAAAAGCCTTGCACCACTAAGGATTACGCCCGATACGAGTTCAGCGTCAAGGACAACGGTATCGGTATTAGCGAAGAATTCCAGAAGCATATTTTTGATGCTTTCTCCAGAGAAGAATCCTCCACTGTTTCCGGCATCCAGGGAACTGGCCTGGGTATGGCCATTACCAAGAACATCGTCAATATGATGAACGGAAACATCGAAATCGTTTCTGCAGAAGGTAAAGGCACAGAATTTATCGTCTCCCTGGAATTTAAACTGTGTAAGGGTCCCACAAGAAACGTTTCCGTATCTCAGCTTATGGGCTTGAGAGCCCTGATTGTCGATGACGATTCCAACACCTGCCTAAGTGTAAGCAAGATGTTGAGAACTATCGGCATGCGCCCGGAATGGACAATATCCGGAAGAGAAGCAGTCCTTAGAACCCAAGACGCAGTGGATCAGGGAGAAGACTTCCACACGTTCATTATTGACTGGCAGATGCCAGACATGAACGGCATTGAAACCGTACGCCGAATCCGCAAGATTATCGGAGAAGGAAAACAGATTATTATCCTTACCGCATATGACTGGAGCGAAATTGAAGAAGAAGCGCTTAAGGCAGGCGTAACCGCGTTCTGTTCTAAGCCGCTATTCATGTCGGAACTGCGCGATGTATTGACCAGACCGGCCGGAACAGCCAAGAATAAAACTGTCAACGGATACGACTTCAAGGGAGCACCCATCTTACTGGCAGAAGACAACCCGCTTAACCAGGAAATCGCTTCTACGCTGCTTACCGAAGCCGGCTTTGAAGTGACCGTAGTGAACAACGGTAAAGAAGCTGTCGATAAAATCAACGAAGTTCCGGCAAACACTTTCAAGCTGATCCTGATGGACATCCAGATGCCCATTATGGACGGTTACGAAGCTTCCAGACAAATTAGAAGTCTAGCCGATTCCGAGAAGTCAACTATTCCTATTGTCGCCATGACGGCGAATGCCTTTGACGAAGACCGCAAGAAGGCCTTTGACGCAGGAATGAACGGACATGTGGCAAAGCCCATCAACGTGGAAAAGCTGATGGAGACTCTCAAGATCATCTTGAAAAATTAATCAGCAGACCTTTCCAAAAGGGCTTTAGTAATATTTAAATAAGATTTCTATTCTATATTTCAAACCAAGCTGTAAAGGTTTGGTATGATTCGTAGTAAAGTTGAGCCCCTGTCTATTGTAAGACTCTTATTACTCGTGGCAACATTCGTCGTGATGTTCGCCAGTAGCCCGGCCGTCGCCGATTCCGCGGAAAAAATCGTCAAGGTCGGCTGGTACCATAGCGATATGTTCCAAGAGGGAATGAGCGACGATGAGCCCAAAAGAGGTTACGCCTACGAATACCTTCTAAAAATCGCAGACTACAGCGGTTGGCAGTTCTCTTACGAGTACGGCCAATGGGTCGACCTATTAGAAAAACTTGAAAACGGCGACATCGACGTCCTTGCCGGAGTTTCGTACACCAAGGAACGTAGCTCCAAGATGCTGTTTCCCATTCATGCCATGGGAACCGACAGATACTACCTGTATCAGCACGACAAAAAGCGGACCATGGACGTTTCCGACATCACGACCTTTATCGGGAAAAAAATCGGTTGTATCAACAACAACCGCATGACCACGCACCTGATCCAATGGGCCGAAGAAAACCAGGCAAGCCTAGACTACATCTACTATGACGGATTCCGCGGACGAGACGAAGATTTCACCAACGGTAAACTAGACGGCATTGTCGCAACAGACAACAACATCAACACCACCGTTGGTTACTCGCCCGTAGCCAAAGTGGGTGAAGAACCATTCTACCTGGCCGTTGCCAAGAAGCGCAAGGACCTCTTGACCGACTTAAATCGATCTCTTGAAATTTTGCAAGAGATGAACCCCTATTTTCTTCAAAGTCTGCAGTACAAAAGCTATGGGGCCACCATGGCCAATAGCCAACTTTCTGAAGAAGAGTTGCAGTGGGTTTCTACCCATGACACACTGCGCATCGGATATCTAGGAGACTACCTCCCCTACAGCAAGAGCGATAAGGACGGAAACGCCTACGGGCTGATTACCGAAGTTATGGACGCCGCTCTCGACCATCTAAAACTAAGGGATTCGCTCGTCGTATCCTACCAGTCGTTCTACAGTTTCCAGCCAATGATCGACGCACTGACCGAAAATCAAATTGACGCAATTTTCCCCATCGGAGGGCAAATCTGGGATATTGACAGAAGTGGAATGAACACTACCACCGCAGTGGTTTCAACAGGGTTAGACCTTGTCTACCAGGGTAACTTAAGTCAAGAAAAGATCAAACTTTTTGCAATCAACAAGAACAACGAACTGCAAGAAAAATTCGTCAAGAGAAACTACCCCGACGCAGAAATTCTTTACAAGAATTCAATCGAAGATGCTCTTTATGCAGTCAAGAACGAAAACGCGGTCACCATCATCAACGGCCTTCGCGTAAATTTGATTCGCAGCAACAGCGAATTCAACAACCTCTCATTGATGCAATTGAACGCCTCCGGCAACAGCTACCTGGGCGTCAAGAAGGGGAATGTGGGCCTGCTCCTCCTACTGAACCGAGGTCTAAAGTTGACCGGCCGAGATTTTGGCATCAATACAGCCTACAAATACATGGACGAATTCTACAACGTCACATTCATTGATTTTGTAAAAAGCCGCATTATTTCCATCGGTTCAATTTTCCTTGGAATTATGTTGCTCATCATAATTCTTCTTAACAGAAACATCTACCACACCAAAAAAGATGCACTTGAAAAAGAAAGGCTGAACAAAAAACTGGAATTTTCTCGCAAACAGGCAGAAGAAGCGAATAACGCCAAAACAACGTTCCTGTTCAACATGAGCCATGACATTCGAACCCCCATGAATGCCATCATAGGCTTCACAGACCTTCTGCAAAAATACCAGGAAGATCCAGAGAAACGAAACAATTACCTCAAGAAAATCCAAGACTCCAGTACAACACTCCTGTCCATCATTAACAACGTGTTGGAAATGGCTCGCATTGAAAAGGGCGCCGAAAAAATTGAAGAAAACGCCTGGAGTACGGAACAGTTTAACGACACCTTATTTTCCGTTTTTCAGGAAATGATGAAGAACAAGGGAATCAAGTTCACCCGAACCATAGAAGTCCAGCACCACAACGTGTTGTGTGACACTATCAAAATGCGTGAAATATTCCTGAACATTCTTTCCAACGCCTACAAATACACCACCTACGGTGGCAGTGTCCATATGAACTTGAAGGAACTGCCCTACAATACCGAGGGATGGTGTCTCTATCAAACTACAATTACCGACACCGGTTGTGGAATGTCCAAGGAATTCCTCCCCCATGTATTTGAAGAATTCGCTCGAGAAAATACCTCTATCGGAAATAGGATTGAAGGTTCAGGTCTTGGCATGTCAATCGTCAAGAGACTTGTGGATCTGATGAACGGAACCATAGAAGTCCATAGCGAAAAGGGAATCGGAACCACATGCATTGTTACGGTTCCCCACAAGATTGCACGCGAAGAGGATTTGCTAGTTCATGCAAATAAAAAATTCAGTCAGGAATCCTTCAAGGGTTATAGAGTTCTTCTGGCCGAAGACAACGATCTAAATGCAGAAATCACCACAACACTTCTGACAGAGGTGGGATTCGCTGTAGATCGCGCCGTAGACGGGCATTGTTGTGCAGAACTGTTAAGCAAGGCAAGCGACAATTACTACAACATAATCCTTATGGACATCCAGATGCCCAAAATTAACGGTTATGAAGCAACTCGCATTATCCGCAGTCTGAGCGACACCAAGAAAGCGACAATTCCAATTATTGCTCTCACAGCTAACGCATTCGAAGAAGATAAACGAGCCGCATTTATGGCAGGCATGAACGGCCACCTATCCAAGCCAATCAATGTCAAAATGCTCTTGCAGGAACTTACGAGAATTCTCGGTAACCAAAACTAGAGAAGGAGTCCATGACACAACCATCTAACAAAAATTCAAGATCCGACAAGATTCATGTTTATCTGCCCCTAGTTTTCATTTGCGTTGTACTGGAATCGATATTCATCATTTCCACCTATTTCTCCGTAGAAAAACAAATCAAGACAGAAGCCAAGGCCCACGCAGAAGAGATTGTGGCCAGCATCCAGAGCGAGCTCAACAAGAGTTTTGAAACGACCAAGTTGTTGATTGACCTCCACAAAGTTTATGGGGACGTATTCCTTAAAGACTTTAACGAAATCTGCCTAGAACTGACCCGAGACAATCTGGCCATCGGCAGCATGTACTTTGCACCCAAGGGAATCATCAAGTATGCATTCCCCGACGAAGTGGATTCTGCTACGGCGAATTTCAATATGTTAGAAGATCCCGTTCAGGGATTAAAGTCACAAAAAGCCCTAGAAGACCGCAAGGCAACCATTGCCGGCCCCCACAACCTGATAGAAGGCGGCGAAGGCTTTATCCTACGAAATCCTGCCTTTATCAACGAAGAATTCATTGGATTTTCCATTGTCGTTCTGGACAAAGGTTTACTTCTGAACCAGATATCAAACAATCTCCATTTTTCTAATTACAATTTTGCCGTATGGAAGGAACCGGACTCCACTGCAGTTCTAGATAAAAATGGATTTATCCTGACCAATTTCAACAACGGAAAGATTGGTAAGGATGTTCAGCTATCATTTGACATTCTTAACGATACCTGGCACATTACCTTGGAACCTATAGGTGGTTGGAACACCCTAAAGGCAATGAGGGGATCCCTTCTCACATCGTTCCTGATTTTAGCAACACTACTTTTCCTGTTATACATGCATTCCCTTGCAGCAGTCCGCAAAAGAGAACTGCAGATGCAGATTTTTGCTAACAAGGCAAAAAGCAGCTTCCTCTTTAGCATGAGCCACGACATTCGTACACCCATGAACGCCATCATCGGCTTTGCCAACCTGATGCAAAAGAATTTAGGCAATCCAGAAAAAATCGCAGACTATCTAAACAAGCTTCAGGCCTCCAGCAAATTTCTCCTTTCCCTAATCAACAATGTTCTTGAAATGGCCCGCATCGAAAGCGGTAAGATGACTCTTGAAGAAGACATCATCTATGTAAAGAATTTCCAGAATGTTACCGATGCCGTATTCACCGATCTCGCACACGAAAAAGGGCTGGATTTTCGCAACGATTCTAACCTGATCAACGATTACGTCATCGGCGACGAAATGAAGATTAGGGAACTCGTGTTAAATATCGTAAGCAACGCCATCAAGTACACCCCTTCTGGCGGCTTTGTTCACCTATCCCTGACAGAATCTAAATGCGATCGACCCGGCTACACCATGTATACAGCCATCGCAGAAGATTCAGGCATCGGCATCAACAAGGATTACCTCCCCCACATCTTCGAGGAATTCTCTCGAGAAAAAAATTCCACTGAGAGCAAGATTAGCGGAAGTGGTCTTGGCATGCCCATTGTCAAGCGCCTGATCGATTTAATGAACGGCTCCATAGACATTCAGAGTAAAGTCGGCAAAGGAACGAAGATAACCATCGTTCTTTACCTGCGTCTCCCCACGGCCGAACAAATTTACGCCGCAAAACAGGTAAACGAGAACGCCAACGGGAAAGTCCACGAAGAATCAACCTCGGAATCCAAATCCTTCCAGGGGAAGCGAATTCTCCTCGTAGAAGATAACGACCTAAACGCAGAAATTGCAGAAGCACTCCTTGAAGAACTAGGATTCACCATAGAACGAGCAGCCGACGGGCAATCCTGTATCAAGATGATAGAGGCCCAGGATTACAATTATTATGACATAGTTCTCATGGACATTCAAATGCCGATTATGGATGGGTATGAAGCCACTCGACATATTAGGCAATTCAAGAATAAAAACAAGCGAAAAATTCCCATTGTGGCCATGACAGCAAACGCCTTTGACGAAGATCGTCAGAAAGCACTGAATATCGGTATGAATGGGCATGTCGCAAAACCAATCAACACCGCTGATTTGGTAAAGGCATTGACCAACGCACTTTCGGACAGGCAATAATTTTTTAAATTTGCCCCCACTATGCCCGAATGGTTTAAAAATTTTTCCTGGGAACGAATATTCGACGCATTGGCCGCCGTTTCTCCGACCCCTATAAAGATTGCAGTAATCGCTGGCAAGTCTTTCCTGTATTTCCATGGTCTTACCCGTGCAGCAGCCTTGACCTACACCAGTTTCTTGGCTGTGGTCCCCATGCTGATCCTGCTGACTTCCATAACTATTTCTGCCGGCTTTGGTAGTTTCTTCTCTGATTACCTCCCCCACCTCTTTGACATTCTTGATTTGGACTGGCCCACAGAACCCCTGGTAGCCATCGTGCAGAATGCAGAACACGTACCTATCGGTCGACTGGGCTTCATCGGCGCATTGGGTCTTTTCGTCACCTTCATTCTGTCTTTCGGAAGTCTGGAATCCAATTTTAACGTCGTTTGGGAAAACAAGACTTCTCGCCCCCTCCACAAGCAGATCCGTATCGCCATCCCCCTGTTGCTGGTATATGCAGGCATCATCGGCATTTACGCAGGTCTTGTAAACCAGCTGCAGGAAGCCCTTTCCCTGATCGTGGTAGATGGTTTGCATTTCCCGCCCTCTGTCATCAAGACCCTCATTAATGCATTCTGGTTCTCTTCTTTCCAGTTTGCTGTAATCTTGATGATTTTCATGGTATTGTACGCCTTGCCGGCCCGGCCCGCAGAAAAGCGATCCTACACCAAGAAGCAATTGATATTGACCTCTATCGGAGTATCCCTGCTGGCCTGGATCTGCATTATCGCCTATGTGAAGATTTTGGTGCTCATCCAGACCGCACTGGTCACAAGAATGTCTATTTTCTATGGGTCCTTAGCTTTTATTCCCCTGGTGCTTTTCCTCGTTTTCGGAATCTGGATTATCATCTTGTGCGGCAACAGTCTGGTATGGACCATTTGCAACTGGCCCGAAGCCGCAAACCGTACCTGGAACTGGGATGGAATTACAGCCGAAGGGCACGGACTTACAACGGAGGATCGTCTATGATTTTCAAGAAGATTTTGATTACGGGCCTTGCCCTCATGGGTCTGGCATCCACCGCCAACGCCGAACTGCAATCAGTCAAGTTCACCCCCGAAGAAAAGGTGAATGACGGTTGGAAGGCCTTCCTTGGCATCGGTGGAGGTAATTCCCTGGTTGCTGACGACGGTGCCATCTTCGCCAATCTGCGAATCGGTATCCAGTGGAACAACCTGCTGGCCTCCGGCCTTTTCGCCAACTTCCTCATCAGCGACATTCGCAATTATAATGTGCCCCAGAAGCAGATGTTGGACTACAATTCCTTTGGAGCCTTCATCGAACTGTTCCCGGTGCGCATCAATGAAGCATTCAGCATTTCCGTTCCCATCGAAGTGGGTGGCGGCGCCATCAATGTCATCGAAAATGGCGACAACAATTTTTCTTCCGAAGATTACTTCTTTGTAGCCGACATGGCCGTTCATTTCAACTACCGCGTTACCAAGATGCTGGAAGTTTCTGTGGGTGGCGGTTATCGCATGTTCAACGGCATCGAAGAAAACGGATTGGAAAATCTGGACTTCTGCACCCCCTTTGGCGAACTCCGCTTTACCATTAAGGAATAGGGTTCAGTACGTCTGACTTTATAACACTTCGTGGATGCAGACTCCACAACCTAAGGAATGTGGATGTCCAATTCCCCTTGGGGAAGATTACGGTTGTCTGTGGACCTTCGGGGTGTGGAAAGTCGACCCTGGTCCTTGATACATTACACGGAGAATCCAAGCGCAGGTATCTAGAAACCCTATCGCCCTACGCAGCCGAAATGCTGGGCGGTCGTAAGGTTATACCCCTTGACAGTGCTGACGGTCTGCCCGCTAGCCTTGCCATTGGCCCAAGCCACGGAGAAGCCAGCGCCAAGTCCTACGCCTTAAGCATTTCTGAATGCGACAGCAGTTTGCGAACTCTATTCGCAGCTTTCGCCAAACCGGCCTGCCCTGTTTGCGGCAAGCCCATGGAAAGCACTAGCCGCGAAGACATTATCCGCCAGGTTGCGAGCCTTCCCGAAGGAACCAAACTGCAATTTTTCGCCCGAATCGACACCGGTGCAAGTGAGGACGCCTCCGGTCGCAAACGTAGCGGCCAATCGCTAGACAAACTTTCAGCCGCTTTCCTGGCCCAGGGTTTTACCCGTGCCGTTGCTGACGACCAAGTCATTTCTCTAGCAGACCTAACAGACGATCAACGAGCAATCTGCCCCAGAGAATTCTTTATCGTTGTGGACAGAATCATAGTCCGTTCCAACACCCGCACGAGAATTGCCGAAGCCGTTGACGGAGTCCTTAAGCTAACTCACACCGAAGTTACACTAGATGAAAACGGCAATCGCCGAGTATTTAGCACAGTCCCCAGCTGTAAGGAACACGGTGCTGCGGACTTTCACGCCTTGGACGCCTCGGACTTCTCCCCCTACTGCAGAAGTTCCGTCTGCCCCACCTGTGGTGGAACCGGCACCTGCGAAAAAGACGGCAACATCGAAGATTGCACGGAATGTAAAGGTCTCCGTCTCAAGAAAGGTCTGCTCAACGCCACAGTTCAGGGAACCCGCTGGAGCGACTTGCTGACGACACCCTTCGCAAACATGGAAGAAAAAATCCACGCGGTTTTTGACGGTTCCATACAAGAAAGTAGGCAGGCAACTTTGTCCCGTCTTACGGCATCCCTGTCCGAACGAATTCAGGCCATCAACGAACTTGGCATCGGTTACTTGACTCCGGGCCGCGCAGGCACCACCCTTTCCGGAGGCGAAATCCAGCGTCTCCGTTTGGCAAGCCTTTCTACAGGTCATTTAAACAATTTGCTGATTGCGCTAGATGAACCGGCAAGTGGTCTCCACAAAAACGACGTGGAAGCCCTCTGGAACGTCCTTAAAAAAGTGCAGGCCCGCGGGAATACTCTAGTCCTTATAGAACACAATCCAGCCATTATCGAGAAAGCTGACTGGATAATAGAAATGGGACCGGGCGCAGGAGAAAAAGGCGGAGAAGTGCTGCACATGGGATCCGCCGCAGAGATTTTGAACAACCCCGTCTCCCCCACCGGAAACTGGATTAAGTATTTGAAAGGCACGAGGCGCGAGACTGAACGTCATTCTGAGCCGAAGGCGATATATGAAACTAGGGACTTTAGTCCCCTAGTTGAATTAGGTTCGAAGGAGCAGAATCCAGGAGCATCCATTCTCGTTCGCGATTTTGCCCTCTTCGATATAAAATCCGTTTCGGCAGATTTCCCTTTAAAGAAGTTCAGCGTGATCACAGGCCAGAGCGGTAGCGGTAAGTCTACCCTCATGTTCAAGAATCTGGCACCTCGCGCAGAAGCCGGCGAATTCGCCCCCTTGGGAATCGATGCCCTATCCATACTTTCTACAGGCGATTTTCATGGAAACCGTCGCAGTACGGTATTAAGCGCCACCAACATGAGCAACCTTTTGCGGGACCTTTTCGCAAAAATGCCCGAAAGCAAAGTCCGTGGTTACAACGCCGCCAAATTCGCCACCCACGCTGCTGGCGGACGCTGCGAAAACTGTAAGGGAGAAGGCGTCATCCTGGACCCCTCCGGCTATGAAGAAAACGAATGCCCCGTTTGTCTGGGCAGACGTTTCAAGGATGAAGTCCTAGACATCCGTTTCAAGAGCAAATCCATCGCCGACATTCTGGATATGGAAATCGGGAACGCCTACAAGCTTTTCTACGACATGAAGCCTTTCGCCGATAAGTTGAAACCTCTTGTAGATACAGGCCTCGACTACATCCGTCTGGGGCAAAGCACGGCCCACATGTCCGGTGGCGAACGAGCCCGCTTACGACTTTCCATCGCTCTCGCCCGTGCGAAAGCACCTAACACTCTTTTCCTGTTTGATGAGCCCGCCCGCGGTCTCCATCAGGTCGATATCAATCACCTGCTAGAGCTGATCCGCGGCCTCACGGAAGCGGGCCACACCGTAGTGGCCATCGAACACGCCCAGGATTTTGTAAACGCCGCCGACTACGTGGTGGAATTGAGCAGATAGAAACTAGTCTTGGAGACAACGAACCGACTTTGCGTTGTTCTTGTTGCTGTAGTTGAGTATCGCACTCTCCTCAGCGGAGTCCAGGTCCAAGAAGAAGGCGTTGTTACTATAGTCCTCACCCGACGACCAGAAGTTAGCGTCGTAACCGATATAGTCGAATTCACCGGCGATTTCTCTGCCGCCACCGGGGAGCGCAGAGAAACCATAGGTATCCGTTCCGTTGCCTCCAAATTTCCAACCGGACTTGTACTTCAAGAACTCGCCCGCAGTAGATGAACTGACCTTACTGGTATGTCCATATCCGAATGACGGATCAATGTAATTGATCAATGTTTCAAATTCCCTATAGCTCGGCAAGTGCCAGCCCTGGGGGCAAACACCGCGAACCGGAGTTGTTGGATTAAGGGAAACTCCGCAGGTTTTGCCATAAGTACAGGCAGCTTCATCCATGGCAACTTCCCAAGTATACAGACGACCGTATGTTGTACAATTTGCAGCAATTTCTTCAGCAGTCAAATTTTTATTACTGGAATAATCGTAGCCTCCGTCACCGTAACAGCCGCTCCATGCGTAGGAGCCCATACTAGAGACATCGCCCGGGTTATAGTTCAAGTTCTCCGCCATCCAGGTCTGGGTTCCGATGGTTATTGTCTTGTAATTTTGACCGTCGCGAGAATCAGTTAACGATCCATATTCAACGCTGGAGGAAGAGGAAGTTTCGCTCCCCTCGCTAGAGTCCCTGAGACAACGAACGTAAGCACCGGAGTTCAGCTTATTGAGCCATGCGTCGGGCACGTCGTCGATGTTGTAGTTGAAGAACCAACCGTACGCATAGTTTCTATAGAGTTCAGTAGAACTCCAGAAGATTGTGCTTTCGCCTTCGTCGTAGGAATGTTCATCATCGCCGCGATAGCCTGCCGGCAGAACCGCGAAGTCGAAGGAATCGGTACCATTGCCACCACTAAACCAACCACTGGTAGATTTCAGTGACCTACCGGCAGAACTGATTCCACCTACGGCAGTCCACAGAGTATCCCATTCCGTGTAACTTGGTAAGTGCCAACCTGTAGGGCAAGCATCCATAGCAGCAGACCATTCATATAAACGGCCATACTTAGAACAATTTCTTGTTTCACTTTCATAGCAGTAACTTTTGTTTGTATTGTAGTTCAAGTTCTCCGCCATCCAGGTCTGTGTACCGATGGAAACGGTCTTGTAAGTTCGACCGTCGCGAGAATCGTTTAACGAACCATATTTGACGCTGGAGGAAGAGTTCGTCGGCTTCGCCTGCGAGCTCGACGAGGAGGCTCCGCCCCCCTCGTCGGAATCCCTGAGACAACGTACGGAATAACCTTCGTACTTTTCGACGCGGATACGGGCCACGTCGCCGTAGTCGCAGTGGAATGTCCAAGAGTACGCGGAGTAGCTCTTGTACTCACCAGAACTCCAGAAGTCAGCGATGCCTTCCTCTCTCATGAAATCGCCATCATCGATGCCGCGGAGGCCCGCCGGAAGAACAGTGAAACCGAAGGAATCAGTACCGTTACCTTTATAGCCCCAGCCGCTGGTAGATTTTAGTTTTGCTGCGGCAATCCTGGTTCCACCTACCACAGTCCACAGAGTATTCCATTCAGCATCGTTGGGCACATGCCAGCCTTCGGGACAAATACCGCGGTGGGGGCTGTTGGGGGTGCAGGTCTTGCCATAGCCACACTTGGTTCCTGCATTTACATTAAACTGGGCAGCACTATCCATCACGGCACTCCAGGTATAAAGGCGACCGTACTTGTCGCAGTTGGAAGCCTTGTTTTCGTAGCACCAGCTGGTGGAATCGGAAGTGTAACCTTCGTAGTTGAACTTCACGCCAGTGTATGCGTAGTTCAGGTTCTCGGCCATCCAGATCTGGGTGCCGATGGTGACTGTCTTGTAAACTTGACCGTCGCGTTCATCAGTAAACTCGCCGTAGTCAATGTCAGGGTTCAGGTAGGACCAATTCGCCTTGGAGCTGCTGGATCCTTCGCTATCGCTCAGGATGACACTAGAGGAGGAGCTCAGGATGACACTGGAGGAAGAAGAGTCGTCATCATTAGCCGGTCCGTTTGAAGATTCGCCGTCGCCACAGGCGGCAAGACCCAAAGCCAGTGCAAAGGCGCCAACAGCAACCGAGCAAAATCCAAGATGCTCATTCATATTTTTCATAGATTCCTCAAACCACCCGTTTTTCAAGATTTATTCTACAAACAAATCCATAAATTACTTTCTCAAATACCCTGCGTATTGGAACAAACTAAGTCCAAATTCAGGCAGCACCGCAATCAGGTGGTCAAATATGTCAGACTGGATTCCTTCGTAGGCCACCCACTGGGTAACATTAGCGAAGGCATAAATTTCCAGAGGCAGACCTTCGGGAGTTGGAGCCATCTGGCGAGTCATCAAAGTCATGTCCTGCGCCACATTTTTTAGAGAACGTAAGTACGCCGTACAATAGGCGCGGAAAGTTCCGATGTTAGTCATGTGACGACTATTCACCATGTCTAATTCTGTAGGCACGGCATTTTCCCCATACTTGGCGGTAAATTCCGAAGCCAACTCTACGCGCTTTTCATCCATGTAGGGTTTCAAGATTTCAATCTTTGACAATCGTTCGATTTCTTCTTCAGTCAAAAAGCGGATACTCTGCTGATCAATGAAAAGTGAACGCTTGATTCGGCGACCACCGGATTCTTCCATTCCGCGCCAGTTCTTGAAACTGTTGGTAATGAGGTCATAAGCAGGAATTACCGAAATGGTCTTGTCCCAGTTTCTGATTTTCACAGAGGTAAGAGTAATGTCGATGACTGTACCATCAGTATGGTGACGTTCAATCTCAATCCAATCCCCTTTGCGGAGCAAGTCAGACAAATTAATCTGGATACCCGAAACTACGCCCAGAATGGAATCCCTAAAGATCAACATCAAGATGGTTGCGGCGGCACCCATGGCGGAGAGTATGAATACGGGGCTCTTGCCAATAACCTGCGATATGACAACAATGGCACAAACGCAGAACAAAATCAGTTTAACCGCCTGGAATGTTCCGTGGAAAGATTTGTTCTTTCGTCTTTGGTTCTGGTCGTTCAAGGTTTCGACCACATCAAAGAAGGAGCTTCCCGCCGCAAAGGCAATCAGGGCAAACCATACTGCAGAAACACGGGTACAAATATCGTACACAAGGGACTGCTGCTCCACAAAGCGGGCAAAGGCTGCGCTAAAAATTGTTGCGGGAACAAGCTGCAAAGCCCTAGAAAAGAACCGTTTTTCTACAAGGAGATCGTCAAACTTGTTGGGAGTCTTTTCTGCAATTTTTCGGGCAATAGGATTCACCACGAACATGCAGAGTAGAAGAACAACGAGAACTATGCTTAAAAAGATTACAAAATTCAAGCTCATAGCCCTAAAATACAAAAATGAAAACAGCCTAAACGGTATGCTCTAGCCTGGAAAAGAATAAATTGCTAGATTTTCGGCTATGAAAAAGTCAGTACCTATTACAGTGCTCACCGGTTACTTAGGAGCCGGAAAAACTACTCTTCTCAATTACGTTCTTAACAACCAGCAAGGCTATCACGTCGCCGTTATCGTTAACGACATTGGTGAAGTGAATATCGACCAGACCCTGATTGAAAAGGGCGGAAACATCACTAAGGCCGACGACGGCACCGTGGTTCCCCTTTCCAATGGCTGCATCTGCTGTTCCCTGAAGCAGGACATGCTGGAACAGATTGCCGAAATTCTCGAAACCGGCAAGTTCGACTACATTCTTATTGAAGCAAGCGGTATTTGCGAACCGGTACCTATCGCACAGACCATCTGCATGGCCGGCATGCAGCTCCAGAGCACCAAGGGCGAACCTCTCCCCTGCCACCTGGACAACGTGGTTTCCGTGGTTGACGTCTGCCGTCTGGCCGACGAATTTGGCGGTGGCCAGAAGCTTCTCCAGAAGGATCTTGAAGAAACCGACATCGCAAACCTTCTGATCCAGCAGATCGAATTCTGCAATACCATCATCATGAACAAGGTGGATCAGCTTTCCAAGAACGATCTCGAAAAGGTGAAGGCCGTGGTTCGAGCTCTCCAGCCCGAAGCCAAGATGATCGAGACCAACTTCGGTAAGGTTGAAATGTCCGACATTCTGGACACCAAGCAGTTTGACTTTGAAAAGGTGGCAAATTCTGCTGCCTGGGCTAAGGAACTGGGTAAGTCCGTAGACGAAGAAGACATCGACGAAGACGATGACGATCACGAAGATCATCACCATCACGACCACGACGAAGACCATAGCGACTGCGACCATGAACATGGCGTCTGCCATCACCACCATGATGATGACGATGATGACGAACATGAACATCATCATGACCATGACGAAGACCACAGCCACTGCGACCACGAACATGGTGTTTGCCACTGCGGCCATCACCACGACAAGGATCATCCCCATGGCGATGAATACGGCATTTCTACCTTCGTGTATGAACGCCGTCGTCCGCTGATCCGCGAACGTTTCGAAGTGTTCCTGGACAATTATCCCAACAGCATCATCCGCACCAAGGGTCTCCTGTGGTTCGAAGACGAAAGGGATACCAGCTACCTGTTTGAACAAGCCGGCAAACAAGCCTCTGCCCAGAATTTCGGCCCCTGGTTCGCCTCTGAACCCGAAGCCGAACAGAAACGAATCCTCAAGGAAAATCCGGACCTGTTGAAGGTCTGGGACGAAAAGTACGGCGACCGCATTGTCCGCCTGGTCTTCATCGGCCAGCACATGGAAAAGAAGAAGGTCATCGCCGCCATGGACGCTTGTCTCGGCGAATAATCTCGCAAAACCAATCCATTAAAAAATCCGGTTTCGTTCGTCGCGAAATCGGATTTTCATTTTTTAAAGTTTCGGTGGATTACCCCAAATTCTCACGCCGTTGCGATACACCGCTATAAACGGATTTATAGGAACATCAGCAACGTCTCCATAATCCTTATCTTCTTGCGGCATTCCCACATAATCAATTCCATCTACATCAGCAGAATGGGGCATCCACGACCAGTCCTTTTCATTGGGAATCAAGAAACGTTTCTTTGCAGGTTGTCTAAACGTTTCACACCAATCATTCGCATAAATACCATAAGAAAAACCAACATCAAGTCTCATCGAAGATTTCGAATTTATCACCGCAGAAGCTAAAGGTACTGTTATGACCCAAACGGACTCTCCTGTTACAGGATCATAAGAATTCGTTAAAGGAAGAGGAACAACTTCACGCATCGCACCTCTCATAGAAGCATCTGCATATTCGCCATTCTTTCCTAAGCAAGGTTGATTAAATCCGTTTTCATCATAGGCTTGGCAAATATCAGCATCTACAAGCAAAGGGCATGAACCAATTTTATCGTCAACACCCGCTACAACTTTAATCTCTTCAGGTTTTGCTTTTGCATACAATCTCAACTCAACACTATCCAATATAAATTCTTCATTATTTACAATTCTTAACTGAAGAAAATCAAGACCACCAAATTCATATTGATAGGAACGGACTTCCATATCATAAAGTTTTTCCGCAACAAGTTCCCCAGACGAAGAGGAAACTACGTCATTTGAACTAGAACTATAATCCTGTAAAGAAATTTCAGATGATGATGACGTTCCAATCGTCTCCGGAATTGAATCGGTAGAAGATTCGATCTTACTTTTTTCTGAGGAAGACGATTCCGCCTCATTTAATTCGGAAGAAGATTCAGCTTCAATTTGCCCGGAAGAACCAGTATTTTGTTTATGCGAAGATGAAGAAAGCTCTTCGACAATCACATTTTCATTGGCATCGAGATTGACGTCCGAGCAGCCGGTCAAAAAAGCCAGTCCACAAAGGGCAGCACTCAAGGTACGTTTACTTTTAAACAAACAGTTCATTTGCAAAATCCTTCATCCTTTATCATACCAATCTAGCTTAATTATTGTTATTAGTGTCCGGTAAAAAATATAGCCAAAAATAAAAATGGCAGGCTCCTCAGACGAAGAACCCGCCTCAACGGGCTGCCCGGATGGCTGGGACGGCTCAAAATCATCGATTCCACAACGGTGACGCTGTTCTCCAACCTGGTTTTCAGGGGTGTCGGCAGGGACCCGAAAATTGGAAAGAAGAAAGGCGGTATAAAGGTCCATACAGTCATCATCGCGAACCTTCTCCTGACCCTTGTGCAGCGCAGCCTTGAACGGTACTGGGAACGCATGCTGCAGCATCCACCTTGCACATCGTAGCACCCAAATTTCTAGGGAGGGGGCTTGCAACGGCAAAATAAAAGTCTAGACCGCGTAAAATCTGGAGTCTAGACGTTTTGAAAATTTTCTCCGTACACTAATAAAATATTATATTTCCCGTACGTATGGAGGATACGACTGTGATTTTCAAAGCAAATTTTTCTTGTTTAGGAATATTCATTATTTCCTTAATCTGTGCCTGTTCAGATAATTCAAGCGGACCGTCTACCGAAAGTTGGGTATCCAATCCAGCAAATGCAGGCGAAGAGGTTTATTCAAACAAGAACGGAGACCGACTTAACGGCATTGAATGCAGCATTTACGCAAGCGAAAATGCTGTATACGAAGTTTCAACAACAAATTCTTCGGGTTTTCATGTAACAACGACTGTCCAAACGATAATAAAGTACCCAACAGCCAGTACCACTGTTTACGTTGAAGCGGATCCATCCTCAGAAGACGTCATGGAGGCACTTTGTTTATCCGTCAAAAAGGATAACCAAGATGCAGACATTGAATGCACCAGGAACTACGTAAAGCTAAACAATAGCGGAGCAGTCAATGGACCTTTTAAAGATATTTTTGATTACGTAATTCAAAACGCAATCAGCCGTTGTTCCAACATATAAAAAGATATTTCATACTAAATTTTTTCGAAAAAACAATGGGGGTTCTATGAAAATGAATAAGCGTCCTTTTTTCCTTGGTGCACTGTCCTTGGGAGCAATTCTATGCGCCTGCACATCAGAAAATTCTTCCAACGCAACAGCTTCTTCTGTTACCGAGGAAAACTGGTTCAAGGATCCTGCCAGCACAGGCAGGGAAGTGTACACAAGCTCCAATCAGAAGGGCGATAAAAGTTACAGCTGTTCCATCTACGCTACAGAAAATACTTTTACAGTTGTTTCAAGGACTAGCCAACCCAGAGAAACAACAACCTCAACCGGCCACTCCACCTACACCCCAGGCTATCTTGAAACCACCTCTTATACAGAGTCTTCATTAGCATCTTCGCCAACTATGAAATCACTGTGCGAACAAGCCAAGACCATGTATGAAGCCATGATTAAATCTGGAAAGGCAAATATTGATTGCGAAGACAACCATGTCCAGATCTACTCCAGTGCAAATACATCCATGGATATGAATCAAATTATTCAAGTCCAGATTAGCCTTTGCAAAGCGGGGGAGCAGGAGTTCTTGGCAGGTTCCAGCACAAGCGATACTGTCACAAATGACGTGCCAGTAACAAACGATCCTCTGCCAGAAACATCACCGAATGGTGGAAATTCAACGACTCAGGAAAATTCCATTTCCTGTCAAATATCGCCCAGCGACCCCTATACTATGCAAATTGTCACTGCAGACGGCCGGTCGGAAACTTCATATATGACGATAAACAGTAATGGAGCATCCATAACCGACACCTATACCGGCATTGACGCAGAAACATTTACAAAAATCTGCCAGAAAGTCCAGGAAGAATTCAACGCTCAATGCGAAGACTATACAATTTACATAACCGATCCAGAAATGACTCCGGACCTGCTTTCTCCCTCAACCATCGTTGAAATGATGGAACAGGACTGCATCGATTTGTTGAGTGGAGCCATCACGTTTGATGAATACATCCTGGACTAAAGTTTCGTGAGCAGGCTTGGCATAAATTTTGCAAGATTTTTCTAGATTTTTAGCCGAAAAATCTAAACACAAAACCACCATAGCAGTGAGTTATGAGTAGTGAGTGATGAGTTTAAGTTAGGCGCCCTCGGTGCGACTATTTAGCTCACACCTCAAGACTCGTAGCTGATAGCTTCAGGAGACACTATGCTTTTCAATTTCGACATGATCCAGAAGGTCTATGCCAAGATGCCAGCCCGCGTTGACGGCGCCCGCAAGCTCCTTGGCCGCCCCCTCACCCTTGCAGAAAAGATTCTCTACACCCATTTGATCGACGGTGCAGAATCCAAGCAGTATGTTCGTGGTACTGATTTTGCCGAATTTAACCCGGACCGCGTTGCCATGCAGGACGCAACCGCCCAGATGGCACTCCTCCAGTTTACAACTGCTGGAAAATCCAAGGTCGCTGTTCCAAGTTCTGTACATTGCGACCACTTGATCATCGCCAAGGAAGGTGTAGAAGTCGACCTTCCCAAGGCAAAGCAGGACAGCAAGGAAGTGTATGACTTCCTCCAGTCCGTTTCCGCAAAGTACGGCATCGACTGCTGGCTTCCGGGCGCAGGCATCATTCACCAGGTGGTTCTCGAAAACTACGCATTCCCCGGTGGCATGATGATCGGTACCGACTCCCACACTGTGAACGCAGGCGGTCTCGGCATGCTGGCTATCGGTGTTGGCGGTGCTGACGCTGTGGATGCCATGGTTGGCCTCCCCTGGGAATTGAAGTACCCGAAGATGATCGGTGTGAAGCTCACCGGTAAGCTCCAGGGCTTCGCCACCGCTAAGGACATCATCCTGAAGCTCGCTGGCATCCTCACCGTTAAGGGCGGCACCAACGCTATTATCGAATACTTCGGCGAAGGCGCTCGTAGCCTCTCCGCTACCGGCAAGGCAACCATCGCCAACATGGGTGCAGAAGTGGGCGCTACCTGCTCCACCTTCAGCTACGATGATTCCATGAGCCGTTACCTCAAGGTCACCGGCCGTGCAGAAGTTGCCGAAGCCGCCGACAAGATCGCTTCTTACCTCCAGGCTGACCCGGAAGTTGAAGCCGAACCGGAAAAGTACTTCGACCGCGTTGTGGAAATCGACCTTTCCACTCTCGTTCCCCACTACAACGGTCCCTTCAGCCCGGACCGCGCATTCGCTGTTACCGACATGGCCGAATCCATCAAGGCTACGGTCGCCAAGCCGGAATCTACCCCGGTGGTTTCCGCAGCCCTCATCGGTTCCTGCACCAACTCCAGCTACGAAGACCTCTTCATGGCTGCAAGCATGATCAAGCAGGCTCTCGCCAAAGGTCTCGGCCCCAAGTGCCCGCTCATCATCAACCCGGGTTCCGAACAGGTCCGCTACACCGCTGAACGCGACGGCCTCATCGACTTGTTCAAGCAGTTTGGCGCAACCATCATGACCAACGCCTGCGGTCCTTGCATTGGCCGTTGGGACCGTGCCGGTGCCGACAAGAAGGAACTGAACACCATCGTTCACTCCTTCAACCGTAACTTTGCAAAGCGCGCCGATGGCAACCCGAATACTCATGCATTCGTGGCTTCCCCGCTGATGGCTGTGATCGCCGCCCTCTCTGGCGACATCCGCTTCAACCCCATGACCGACACTCTCACCAACATGGAAGGCAAGGCTGTTAAGCTGGATCCTCCTGAAAAGTGCGAACTCCCGGTCAACGGCTTCGAAGTGAAGGACGCAGGCTTCCAGGCTCCGGCAGAAGATGGTTCCTCCATCACCGTGACCATCAATCCGGAAAGCAAGCGTCTCCAGGCTCTGGCTCCGTTTGCAGCATGGGATGGCAAGGACATCATGGGTGCTCCGATCCTGATCAAGGCCAAGGGCAAGTGCACCACCGACCACATTTCCATGGCTGGTCCGTGGCTCAACTACCGCGGTCACCTGGAAAACATTTCCAACAACATGCTCATCGGTGCTGTAAACGCATTCAACGGCGAAACCAACAAGGTTCTCTGCCAGTGCGGCGAATACAAGGAAGTTCCGGAACTTGCCAAGGTTTACAAGTCCAAGGGTACCGGCTCCATCGTTATCGGTGACGAAAACTACGGTGAAGGCTCCAGCCGCGAACACGCCGCTATGGAACCCCGCTTCCTGGGCGTCAAGGCCGTGATCGTGAAGAGCTTCGCCCGTATTCACGAAACCAACCTGAAGAAGCAGGGCATGCTGGCTCTCACCTTCGCAAATCCTGCCGACTACGACAAGATTCAGGAACAGGACGTGTTCGACATTATCGGTCTTACCGAATTTGCTCCGGGCAAGCCTCTGACCCTCGCTATCCACCACAAGGATGGCAGCTGCGAAAACATCACTTTGAACCACACCTACAACGAGACTCAGTGGGCATGGTTCAAGGCAGGCTCCGCCCTGAACTTGATCAAGCTGAACAACAAGTAAGCCGAGCGCAGCGCGGTGCTCCCGTGCGTCCATAAAAATTCAAGAGTCATTTCCTTAGGGAAATGGCTCTTATTTTTTTACAAATCAGCATTACTTTACTTATATATATTAATGAAGATAAGCAACCCTTTCTACAGTTTCTATGCAATCTTTTTTGCATTGGCGATGTTAAATGCTCCCCCCTCGAAAAAGACATCAACTGCTACCGATACAAAGCCGAAGCCTACATTGTTATTGAGACTTCCATCCCAGAACAGGTGGAGGACACAGTCACACATCACCCTGCCGGTTTCAAATGCTTTAAAGACAGTTTAACTTGCGAAAAATCCTTAACATTCCCTGCCCCCCAAAGAAAATGGAATCTATTCTTTAGAGAACGCCCAAAAAATTCTTCCCAATTTTACGGGCAGCGTTTCCGCGGAAGTCAAAGCGAAACCAATTGCAACACAAGCAAAACAAAACGCACCGAGCAGGAATTTGATGTTCTGCTTATGGGCTTCTGCGAAAAAAACGATCCCGGTAGCCCACTACTGCGTACACGAAGGAAAAAAGCCTGCCCTACAACGGACCGAAGTTTTTGAATGGATTACTGTAAAAGTAAATAACCCACTTAAAAGGCCTAAATACGTCAAAAAAGCCCAAAAAGAACGTGCAGAACCACATCTTTGCAGTTTTTTTGGGCCATATCTTGACCGAATAATTTAATTATCATATTTTTGTTACAAAGTTTGACATTGCAGTCAAAAACCACGTTTTTGCAAGGAGATTATTAAAATGAAAAAGTTTTTTGTCGCCGCATTGTCTGTTGCAGCTCTTTTGATTGGTTGTTCCAGCACTCCCCAGCAGAAAGCAGCAAGCGCCATGACCGAAATGCAGAACCTCAAGACCAAGTACATCAAGTCTGAACACAGGATTGCTGGCCTCGGTAAGGGCGTTTCCTCTGACGAACAGGTTGCATACGAAAAGGCAGACCAGAATGCCCGCGTTGACCTGGCTCGCGCTGTGGACATTCAGGTCAAGGCAATCACCAAGAACTTCAAGGAACAAGTTGACGTCGAAGGAAAGGAAGCCCTGGTGGAACACTTCCAGACCACTTCCAAGACCAAGATCGACACCCACCTGAACGGCGCTACCTTTACCGATGTGAAGGTTGAAGTTTCCGAAGACGGTAAGTTCAACGTATATGGCGTGATGGTCCTGGACGTAAACCTGGTTGACGAACTGATTGCTTCCATGAAGGAACGTAACGACAAGCTGGATGAAGCCACTGTGCAGAAGGTTCGCGCCCTGGCAGAAAAGTCCTACGCAGAACTGGACTAATCCTTTAGGTTTAAAAGTCTAAATTCAAAAGCCTTGCAGTTTATCTGCAAGGCTTTTTTCATAGGCTTACCTAAATAATAAAAGAATTAACGATGCTCGTTGGTCGTAGGTTCAAGACCGCGGAAGAACGCCAGGCCATCACAGTCATTCTTTAGTGCCTGCACACATTCGCCAATCATGTAGAGACTCCCCGTAATCAGCACGGGAGCCGCATCATCAGCAGAAGCAGCAGCGCTCACCTGATCCAGGAACTCACGAGAAAGTAAGCCCTCACTGGCCACATTCAAACCGAGCCCGGCAAGAAGTTCACGCAGGTCATCCAGTTCTCTAAACCTAGGATAAGGTGTCTTGGTAATATGCCAATGACTTACATGGGGTGCCATCAGCTTCAGCATTTCACCAACATCCTTGTCTTTCAGGGCTCCAAAAACACAATGGAACTTCTGCCCCGGATAATACTGCGACAGCGTTTCCACCAGGCGTTTAACGGCATGGGAATTGTGAGCTCCATCCAAGATGAAACGCACCTGGCCATTTGAGTCTGACAGGGTCTGCATACGACCAGCCCAGCTGCGGGTCGCCAAGGTTCGTACCGCCAGAGCATCATCAAAAGCCATGCGTCCAGCCATTGAATTGCAGAACATCTTCGCCGCCATCATCGACAGGCTGGCATTTTCCACATAATGACGTCCAAGATTCGGAAGCACAATGTCTCCACGGATTTCAGGCACGGCTAAAGTGGCACCACGATTTTCGGCAAATAGACGAGCCTCTGCCAAAAGTTCCTGCGACAAGCCTCCAACTACAAATGTCTTTCCGGGAAGGTCGCCCTCCCCCAGCACAGCCATCTTTTCTTTCAAGATTGCCGATTCCGTTGTCCCGAGAACCTCCGTATGTTCTAGACCGATGCTGGTCACCACGGCAATATCGCCCTCGGCAACGGCAGTGCTATCCAGTCGACCGCCCATACCCGCTTCCAGAACAACAACATCTATTTTCTGTTCCGCATAATAGAGGAATGCCACAAGCGTAAGCACTTCAAAGAAGGTGGGTTCGATTACCACTTCCGCGGCACCGGCGTTAATGGACTCTGCAGCAGACTTTACCTTCAGAAGCAGGCGATCCAGATCTTCGGCACCAATGGGCAAATCGTTTACGCGAATACGCTCCTGCAAACTCACCAAATGAGGGCTGGTATACAAGCCCGTTCTATAGCCATGGGCCTGAAGGATTCCCGCCAGATAGAAACTGGTAGAGCCCTTGCCGTTAGTACCCACCACATGGATGGTCTTAAACTTTTCCTGAGGGTTGCCTAAGGCCTCGCAAAGTCTACGAGTCGATTCGAGCCCCGGCATCATCCCGAACATCAGTCGGGAATTCAAGTATTCCATACCTGCGTTTTGCATGCGCCAAATTTAAAAATTAATGTACCTTTATAGCACATCCATTTTTTATATCGAGTATTCTTTATATGTCCAGAAAAAAAGCGGGAGCACGCCAATTTTTTACGTTTATACTGCTGGCCGTAATTTGCGGTCTAGCCATAATTGCCCAGGCCAAGGTCGATCCGGAGGCCAAACCCAGGCATTATAATTACCGCGAAGCAGGCAAGCAGATGCGCCGCATCTATTATGGGGAACTGCAGGAAACCCTGTACTGCGGCTGTCGATACCTAGACAAGAAAACCGTAGACTTTTCCTCCTGCGATTTCGAGCCCCGCCACAACCCCAACCGCAAAAGCCTGAAACGCGCCCACTCCATCGAATGGGAACACATCGTGACCGCCCACAACATGGGCCACTTTCTCCCCTGCTGGAAAGATGGGGGCCGCAAGAACTGCAGCGCCAATGATTCCACATTCAAGATCATGGAAGGGGACCTTCATAACCTCTACCCGGCCATCGGCGAAGTGAACGGGGACCGCAACAACTTCATGTACAGCCAGTGGACCAACAATCCCGAACCCATGTACGGCAAGTGCAAGACCATCGTCGACTTCAAGGAGAAAAAAGCCCAGCCTAGAGAGGAAGCGAGAGGCATTATTGCACGAGTCAGTTTCTACATGGAAAAGACTTATGGGATTAATTTGTCTAAACAAGACCGCAAACTTTTTGAAGCCTGGGACAAAATGTACCCAGTCACAGAAAAAGAATGCGAAAGAGACCGTCGAATCTTCAAAGTCCAGGGCGACCACAACCCATTCGTCTACGAAAAATGCCGGTAAAGCCTAAACATTGTATGTTTTTGGTAAGAAACACTCCATTTTGAGCCTTCCTTAAATAGGTGTTTTTTTTACTTATGTAAATTTCTAGTTATATTGTATAACATACGAGGTTTTAAGTATGTGTAGAGGTTTTAGGTTTATTCTGGCGGTTTCCGCCCTATTTGCAAGCAATATTTTTGCCCAGGTGGAATTTCCCCTGGGTTCCAAGGTCATCAACGTCACCAAGGATCCGTATCACGCCAAGGCCGACGGCAAGACCGACGACACCGAAGCCATTCAGAAGGCATTGAACGACCATCCGGATGGAGACTACATCATCTATCTCCCCCATGGCATCTATAAAATTACCGACCAGCTGGTTTGGCCCACCACAGAAAAGGCAGAAAATTCCAGCAGACGAACCATTCTTCAAGGTCAGAGCATCGGCGGAACCATTCTCCAGTTAGCTGATAGTACCTACGGCTTTGACAATCCGGACTTCCCCAAGGCAGCCATTAACACGGGTATGGGTCCCGAGCCCAGAATCCGTAACGCCATCCGCGATATGACCATCCGTACCGGCAAGGGCAACCCCGGCGCCATCGGTATCCAGTTCAACGCCTCCAACCAGGGCGCCATCAACAATGTAAAGATTTACTCCGGCGACTCTACCGGTGTGTATGGTATTGACCTGGGCTTTAGCGAAGGCGTTGGTCCCCTGCTCCTGAAGAACGTGGAAATCCGCGGTTTCCAGGTCGGCGTTTACGCCAAGGGCGAACAGGGAACGGTCACCATGGAACACGTCACCCTGGGCGGACAGACCAAGTACGGTCTGGAAAATGAAGACATGAACCTGGCAATTAGAGCCCTACGTTTCAAGGGATATGTTCCTGCAGTCTACAACCACGGCCCTTATGCCATCATGAGCCTTGTAGACGGAACCCTGGAGTTTGACAACGAACAGAAGAAGGGCAAGCCCACAACCGCAATCAAGAACGAAAGCGAACTGTTCGCAAGATCCATGAAGGTCAGCCGTTTCAAGACCATGCTGACCTCCAAGAAAAAAGGCGTCATGGACGCCCTGTCTAACAGCGAAATCATTGAATTTACCACTCAGGAAAGCCGCCAGCTCTGCCATAGTCCCAAGCAGACTATGCGTGTTGCCGTGGCAGAAACCCCCAACTACGCAGAACAGAAGGCCGATAACTGGATTACCATCGCAGGCGACTACGGTGGACGCTCCAATACCGGTTCCGATGACTCCAAGGCCATTCAGGAAGCCATTGATGACGGTGCAGAAACTCTGTACTTCCCCCCGGGAGGCCGCTGGACCATCAACCGTGACATTTATATTCGTAACCGAATCCGCAGAATTATCGGTATCGAAGGTCGAATCGACGGCAAGGGCAAGTTCATCGTAGAAAACGGAGCCTTCAATGAGTTGACCATCGAACGATTCTCTGAATTCGGTAGCGGCATCATCCAGAAGTCCACCCGAAGCATTTTGATCAAGAACACCATGCTCCGTTCTCTGGAAACCGATGAACACGGCCGAGGCGACTTCTTCCTGGAAGACGTGGCTGTTGGAACAATCCAGCTGAACCACAACCAGAAGTTGTGGGGCCGTCAGGTTACCATGATGGGCGACACCAAGGGTCCCAAGATTACCAACAATGGCGGTACAATCTGGATTTTAGGTCTTACAGCCAAGAAAGGTAACACCATCCTTCAGAACTTCAACAAGGGTTCCGCAGAACTGATCGGCGTGCAGGTGGTGGATAGCGACAAGGCCAAGGACCGCCCCATGTTCATCAATGACAACGCAGGCCTTTCTATTGTTGGCCTCCGTGAAACATTGACTCGAGGCAATCCCTTCCACAAGGTTATCGAGGAATCTCGACAGGGATCTGCAATCAAGTCCCTCCTGGGCACAGAACTTTCCCGAACCGAAAGCGGCGGTGCATTGTTGCCCGTGTTTGTGGGCTATGCTCCTAAGCAGGGTTCCAACGAAAAACCCATCGCCAAGATCCCCGACGAATTGCTGATTGTTCAGCCGAACCGCATCCGCGTTACCGGCACGATTATCGATGACGGCCGTGGCGACGGTCTTTGCGAAGTGCCGGTCCACTGGAAAAAAGGCGCCGGTCCGGGTAAGATTATTTTCTCTGACAGTTCCGCATACGAAACCGACATTTCCTTTACGGCAAGTGGACGTTACAATGTGATTTTCTCTGGCGATGACGGTTACCAGATTGGATACGATACCGCAAAGGTTTACGTGTTCGACAAGCGCTACACCACTCTCGACAACGATGGAGACAACATCCCCAGCGGTCGCGGAGCAGCCACCTGGATTTCTGAATTCGACAACTATAGCCCCCACAACACAGACCCTGAACTGCGAGTTTCTAACACCGCCGGTTCCGTGGGAAAGATTTACCTCAAGTTCGACCTTTCCGCATTGCCCGGTCCTCTGTTTGACGCAGCCCTTAAGTTGGAATTCGATCCAGCAACCGTGGACTCCATCAAGAAGCCCATGCAACTGAACATCTTTGGTCTCAAGGAAACTGGAAAGGACATGAAGTTCGGCGACCAGAAGCTAGGCGTTGACTGGCCCGACTACGAACTTACCTGGGAAAACGCTCCCGCCAACCTTCCCCAGCCCGGTGGTCAATTCAACATCCGCAAGAATTCTGGTGGCGGTGTCGACACCAAGTATGCAGACTTCCTTGGCATTATCACCTTGAATCCCAAGGCTCCTCTTGGTGCATTCCTCCGTACACCTACACTTACAGAATTCTTCAAGCGCAAGCATCCTTCCAACCTGTACACCTTGATCCTAACCGCAGTCGACACCAACGAAGTCGTTCTTCCGTCTCATAACGCAGGCAAAAACTTTGCTCCGTCCCTGATGGTCGGCTACTTCGACAACACCAAGTCCGTAGGTGGTGACGCCATGGATGGTGGTTATACCTTGACCAAGGTCGTTGTAGATATTTATACTCTCGAATGCAGCTTTGACTTGACCGTCGGTTACCCGCAGTTTGTTCAAATTGAAATCTTGAACGAATTCGGCAAACGTATGCTTACCGTTGCCGCCCGCGAACTGGACGGCGAAAAGAAGACCACGATCAAATTCAAGGCAAAGGCCTTCCCCACCGGCAAGTACGTTCTTAAGGTGGTTGGCGAAGCATTCTCTGCCGAACAGAAATTCTATATCTTGAACTAGGGAACAATTATGAGCATCAAGAACATCTTTACTCTAGGACTTAAGTTAGCCGCCATTGCCGGCACCACTTGTCTCCTTTTCGCATGCGGAGACGATTCCAGTTCCAATTCAGAACCGGAGGAATTCGGTTATGTACCTTCCAGTTCATCCATCAGCACCCGAGCCGACATCGACTACGGTGACACTATCGTTTTGAACAAGAAGCTGGACTTGAACATCGAACTGATCAAGGATACTGCCGATGCAAAAGACAGTAGCGAAATCTACATCGACAGTCTCGCCACAAAAGTTCCTCTGTACATCGGTGAACTCACCCGAGGCAGCCGCATCAGAGTCAAGGCTTCCGTGGCAAACATTGCCAGCGAAAAAATCCGCATTAGAAGCGAATACGGCGAAGCACTGAAGGCTCTTACGGCAATTCCTCGTAACGATGCCCATCGTGATTCCATTTATGACAACTACATGGTACCCAGTCTGGGAACAAAGCCGGACTCCACCTATAGGGACTCCAACCAGTTTGTCGTATTCACCCCCAACCACTACTACCTGGAAATCGAGGGTGAATTCACGAACGAATCTACGGCACGTCTTTTTGTTCAGATTGACACATCCTATTACAAATACACCGGCGAAAACGATTCCGTTTCCATGGAAATGAGCGACACCTTGCGTGGCATCATCCTTATGGGTGATGACGCTCCCGAAAACATCACGATTGATTTCGCCGCCAGCGAAGGCCACAGCCTGAACCTGACCACCGAAGGAACCAACCTGAACAAGTGCGAACTTTTCGAAAACGATTCCCTACTGAGCGAAGCCGTATCCGAAATCGACACCATGATGATTCCCAACGACACCACAAGCTGGTCTCTGAAGATTACTCCGGAAACTTTCTCCAGCGTGTGGAGCGGTCCTTTCGCATTCTTTACCACAACCACCCGTTCCCGCGAACTCGAAAAGGGCGAATACTTCGCCAACCCGGATTCCATCAAGTATCCTGGCGAAACCTTCCAGACGGACCGTCCCAAGGATCTCCCCGAAGCAGAAATCTACCGTTACAACCTGCGTCAGGAACAGTTCGTTTGGATTGGTAATTACGAGAAGGGCGATTCCCTGATGGTAAAGCACTGGATAGCAAACTACAGTGAAGACAATTTCAACAGCCCCTCCACCTGCGAAATCCTGAACAAGGACAAGAAAGTGGTCGCCTCCATCAGCTGCACCTATGGTGGGGAACTGAAGGTTCCTGCAAAGGGACCCTACTACCTGCACTACCTGCGTCTGAATTCCTACGCCCTTTCCGGTGTATCGGATTCCCTGAAATACGTGCTGCAGCTTTTCGTGATGGTTCAGCAGCCCGGCCTTCTGAAGAGCATGAACTTCTACGACCTCGAAAAGGATGAACCAATGACTCTCATTAAGAAGTCTGCCGGTTCCGTCCTCCGCTTCAAGGACATTAACAACTTCAACTTCGAAGCAAAGAGTTCCTCCCAGTGGAAGGAAATTGGTTCCGATGTGAGCTGGTTCGTTCCCTGCGAATCCCTGAACTACATCAACCGCGACAACTTGTACCGTTGTAGCGACGATGATGATGAACAGGAAATTTCTTCTGATTACCTGATGATCCAGGAAAGCGGTATTGGAGAAACAGCCAAGATTATTGCCCAGAGCAAGGCTGACCCCTCTATGCGCGACACCCTGAAGATTTCGATCATCAAGGCCGCAGACTAAAAAGGATTATTCTTCCCAAATCTGATTGGGAAGTTTTCCGATATCGCGAAAGTCCAGCTTGCCGGCTGCGGGTGCAGCGACACTCACCAGGCGAGCCAAGGGCTTACCGGCACGTTCAATAACAATCTCTTCGTCCTTAATGGCAACCTGGTTCAACAGGTTGCCAAAATTTTGACGTGCTTCCATTGCAGATACAACTTTTGCCATAGTTCTATAAAAATAAAATTTTGGTCTGCATAAATAATTATATTCTGCCTCATGGCGCAAGAAATCAAGTCCTTTACCGTTACCCAGTACCTGACATCCCTAAAAAAGAGGGTTGAAGAAACCCCTTCTGTATGGGTTCGCGGGGTTATTACCCGAATGACGGTAAAACCCAACATTGTCTACATCAGTATCGCCGACTTTGTGGAAGGAAGTGTCAAGCCCGTTGCCGCCCTGGACTTGACTTGTTTTGCCAGCCGTTTTGCCTACATCCTCGCCAAGATCCAGAGTTTTGAACAACCCTTCGAATTACGGGAAGAATTAAAGGTAAGCTTACAGATTAAAGCAGACCTTTATATTCCCACCGGGAGATTACAAGCCCAGATTCTGGACATTGACCCGGTATACACCGTTGGAGAACTGGCCCTTACAAAGAGTGCCATTCTAAAACGTCTGGCCGTAGAAGGCTTGCTAGAAAAAAACAAGAGTCTGGATCTTGCCGAAATGCCCATGCGCATCGGTTTAATTACCGGCGAAAAGACAGCCGCCTTTAAGGATTTTACATCAAAGCTATCAGACTCCCCTTTCGCATTTAAGGTCATGACCGTTTACGCCAAGATGCAGGGAGAAGAAACAGAAAAGTCGGTATTGGCTGCGCTTGAAAAACTTGCCCGCGAGCCTTCTCTCGATGTCGTTTGCATCGTCCGTGGAGGAGGATCCAAGACCGACTTGAATTACTTCGATAGCGAAGCCCTCTGCCGTGCTGTAGCCAACTATCACATTCCCGTTTTCACCGGCATCGGCCACGAAATTGATAAAAGTTTGCTGGACGAGGTGGCCTACCAAAGTTGCATCACGCCTACAGATACCGCCAAGCGCATTATTGACCGAGTCAATGATGGCTGGAACAAAATGCTTGTAGCCGCCCAAAATGTAGCCATCGGCGCCAAGGACGCAATCCTTCGGGAAAACCAGACCTTGGCCAATGCAGGTGCCCGCCTACAGCAAAAAGTAACAGCTAAAATTCAGAACGAAAAAACAAAGTTAGCCGTTTGCGGAAGCAATTTAAAACGAGACCTGAATTACATCATTCGAGACGAGAGTGCCCGACTGGACCGAAACACAGAAGGTTTAAAACAAGGATCCCGCAAAATTCTTGACCTCGCCAAATCCAAATTTACTCTATCCGAAGTACGTGTAAAAGCGGCAGACCCGGCAACCACCTTAGCCAAGGGATATTCCCTCACTCTGGACGCCGCAGGTAAGTTTATACGTAACGCAAGTCAGTTAAAAGCTGGCGACAAGATGACCACTCGCCTTCGCGACGGAGAAGTCACCTCCGTGGTGCAGTGACATCAAAATCAAGAACAGCCACTTATTGGAATATTGGCAAAGTCTCAATTTTTTCGAAACGTTTTGTTGTTCCGTCTAGCTTAAAATAACGGACCCCATCCCCAAGGGATAGCATCACATAATTGGGAGTCAAAATCTGCAGGTACTTGTTTAACTGCTGCTGTAAAGCAGGCCAGTTGTATTCCCCGGGAGCCTTGCACTCCACCAGAAGCCAAGGTTTGTCTATCGTAGCACCGTCACGGAAGTTATGGACCATAATGTCCACACGGTCGTCCGTCTTCGGATCAACGACATTCAACGAAAACTCTACCGCAATCAAATGTTCCGGAACTTTCACCTGGTCCAGCAAATAACGGATAGTCGCCTGGCGCACGTGTTCTTCGGGCGTCGCCGGGACATCCTTCTTGCGGATTGGGTCATATAAAGTTTCAGAAGCCATGTACAAAATGTAAAAAAAATAGGCAGGCTTTTTTCATTTTTTGGGCTCCACACGCCCCCATTTTGCAGATTCGGAGCCCAATATTACACACAAACTAACAATAAAATTCACTTTAACTGAATCCAATGGGCTCCATATTCACAGCAACTCCCATTTTGGAGTCCATTTCAATGAACGTCCCCTCAAAAGCATTTTATACAAACTAAAAACACAGGCTCCAAATCGGGAAAAAACTTAATTTGGAGTCCAATTTTCCCCAAAAAAAGACTTTTTATGCCTTGACTTACATAAAATCCAGAAGTATATTTTTGGACATGAAAATGATTCTTGAACAGAACATCTTCGCAGCAGCGATTGCGGCGGGCGCGGCGGAAGCACGAGCCTGTGTTGAATCATACGCGACTGTTCAGGAATTGTAAAGGTCTGTACGCAACCAACTGGTGAAACAGATAAAAGGATTTCAAAAGGGCAGTCCCGCAAGGACGGCTCTTTTTATTTTAGCCAATTTTAAACCAAAAACAACAAACAAGGAAAATTCAAAATCATTTTTTATCTATTATTAAGCGGTAAATTATTTGAATTTTCAATACGATACAGGAGTATAAAATGAGAAAGCGTTTGCTTACCGAAGGTGCCAAGGAACTGTCTTACGAAATTCGTGAGATCGTTAAGAAGGCGAACCTCCTGAAAACGCTGGGCATGCCGAAGATCCACTGGGAAAACATCGGCGACCCCATTGAAAAGAAGTGCCAGGTCCCTGAATGGATCAAGGACATCGTCGTGGACCTTTCCAAGGAAAACCGTTCCTATGGTTACTGCCCGTCCAAGGGTATGCTGGAAACCCGCGAATTCATCGTGAAGGAAACCAACAAACTGGGCGGCGCCCAGATTACCGTTGACGACATCCTGTTCTTCAACGGCCTCGGTGATGCAATCGCCACATTGTACAGCCTCCTGTCCATGACCACCCGTATCATTGGACCGTCTCCTGCATACAGCACCCACAGCTCTGCAGAAGCAGCACATGCACACTCTGCTCCTATCACCTACAGCATGAAGCCGGAAAACCACTGGTATCCGGACCTGGAAGAACTTGAAAACAAGGTGAAGTACAACCCCTCCATCGCTGGCATCCTGATTCTGAATCCGGACAATCCCACTGGCATGGTCTATCCTCTTGAAATTCTCCAGAAGATCGTTGATATCGCAAAGCGTTACAACCTGTTCATCATCTGCGACGAAATCTACAACAAGATTACCTACAATGGAGCAAAGGCTTACGCTCTGGCCGAATACATCGGCGACGTTCCGGCTATCGCTCTGAAGGGTATCTCCAAGGAATATCCGTGGCCGGGCGCACGTTGCGGCTGGGCTGAATACTACAACCGCGACAAGGACGAACAGTTCGACGCCTTCTGCCGCGCTCTTGACAACGCCAAGATGGTTGAAGTCTGCTCCACCACACTCCCCCAGATGACCATTCCTCGCGTGCTGGGCGATCCTCGCTTCATGGAACACCGCCAGGCTCTGAACGAAAAGATTGGCCGTCGTAGCGCTATTATTAACGAAATTCTTTCCGACATTCCGGAACTGTATTTCAACCCCACTTACGGTGCATTCTACAACACCATCATCTTCCGTGAAGGTGTTCTGAACAACCACCAGAGCCTGAAGATCGACAATCCGCAGATCAAGGCCAAGGTTGAAGAATGGTGCTCCAAGACCGAAAATCTGGACTACCGCTTCGTGTACTATCTGTTGGGAGCAAAGGGTATCTGCGTGGTGCCCAGCACCAGTTTCTGCACAGACCTCAAGGGCTTCCGCGTGACGCTGCTTGAAGAAGACGAAGCAGAACTGCGCAGCGTGTTCACCACCATCCACGACGCCATCATCGAGTACCTGCATAGCTGAATCAGTGGTTAGTAAACAGTGGTTAGTAAACAGTAATCACTAACCACTAGCCACTAAATATGAAATCTTTCGATCTTCAGGTCAAGAACGTTTCCAAGAGCTTCGGCGAAAAGGCCGTGCTCGAGGGAATTGACGTATTCATCAAGGACGGCCAGTTCGTGACTTTGTTTGGTCCTTCCGGTTGCGGAAAGACCACGCTCCTTCGCATTATCGCAGGCTTCGAAAAAGCCGACGCAGGCGAAGTGATTCTCAGTGGCGAAGTCATTTCCAACAAGTCTCCGGCACACCGCCCCATCAACACGGTGTTCCAGAGTTACGCCCTGTTCCCCATCTGAACGTTTTTAACAACATCGCTTTCGGCCTCAAGAGTCATGAGGTTCCTTAGGACGAAATCGAGAAGCGCGTAAACGCCATGATGGAAATGGTGAACATCACCGACCTGAAAAACGAAATGCCCGCGCCTTGGTGAACGAGCCCGACATTCTGTTGCTGGACGAACCCCTCAGCGCGTTTGATGCAAACCTCCGCAAGAAACTCCAGGTGGAACTGAAGGAAGTCCAGAAGAAGACGGACACTACCTTCATCATGGTGACTCACGACCAGGACGAAGCCATCGCCGTAAGCGACCGCGTGCTGGTGATGTACAAGGGCCAGATTGTGCAGGATGGTTCTCCCGAAGATGTTTACGAACATCCGGTGAATCGCTTTGTGGCCACCTTCATGGGCGAGTGCAATATTCTGGAATGCAAGCGTGCTTCCGATGACAAGGTAACTTGTGCATTCGGAGAACTGATTGCAGAACTTCCCGGTGTAGGCAACGCAGAAAGCCACAAGCTTCGTGTGATGACCGACCCCGACGAAATCTACAACCCAGGCGACCTCGTCAAAAGCCCTTGCAAATTTTCCTTAAGTAATTTTCCCATAAAAAGAAAAAGTCCCGCACAAAGTGCGGGACATTTTTCCTTAAGAAGTAAAAGAACTACTTACCAATCTTTGCGGCGGCTTTTTTCTTAAAACCTTCCACAGCCTTGTTGACTGCAGCCCTATACACATCCACGGTACCACTGGCCTTCATGTCAACGCCCCCATTGCTATAGCGGGCATAGTCATCGCCTTCAAACTGATCCCAGCCGCGATCAGAATAAAGGATCATATTACCGGACTTGTCAACCAAGGCCACATCCACACGGACAATCGGAGTCACGCGATTCATCAATTTGGTCATCATCCCTTTTTCGTAGGCAAACTGAAAATCCGCAATAGCGATAGCATCGACATCAAGCTTTTCACAAAGTTCGCCAACCGGCTTTAGAATAAAATCTTCCACCTTCGTGTTATTCACATAGTAATGACCAGATGGAACAATGTAGTTGTAAGGAAGCGGCATCATGCCAGTCGGGGTAACATAACGCGTTTTTTTGGCATTATGGATCTTGTCCATGTGAAGATGGTTTTCGGCATTTTCAATAGCCTCAGCAGTCTTTTGAATTGCATCGCTTGCAAAGAAAGCTTTCACATCTTCGCTATTGAGTGTTTCTTCAAAAGGAACGACTGTCCATCCATCGATGCTACTTAATGCCTTATGCAATTCATTTGCACCATGAGTTACGATGGTCACCTGTTCTTCGGTAAAGTATTCAACATTATCCTTGATAATGCCACCGACAAATGACATCAACGTTTCCTTTTTTTCTTTAAACTCTTCAATGTCAATAAATTCCTCGTTACCAGTAACAGCAAGAATAGCAATCTTCTTTACATTTCCAATATCGGGTTTCTTAACATTAATACCTGCACAAGAGCAAAGCAAAAGCGCTAAACAACAAAACAAAATTATTCTCTTCATGAGAGCTCCTTCAAATATTTTTTTGTTCAAAAATTGCGATTGTCCTCAAGGCAAAAGCCCCGCACAAAAGTGCGGGGCATTTTTACTTAAGAAGTAAAAATTACTTTGCAAGGAAAGTCGGGCATTGCATGCCTTCACCATAGTAATATTCTGTACCGAACATCTTGTCTCCGGTCGGGCATTCAACAGTATAACCTGCCGGGCAGTTTTCAACAAGTTCGGCATTGTCACCCTGACACATTTCTTCAATCATGTCAGCATTTGCGGTACAATTTGTTACCTGACCATTGTACTTGTAAACGCAGGCCTTGGAGCTTGCGCTAGAAGAGGAATCATCGCTACATGCGGTAAACATTGCGGCGACAGCAAATACAGACAGAAGGATAATCTTATTCATTTTTTTTCCTTGATAATTGTGATATAGTAGAATATAGCTTGAAAAAGTTTCCAGAACAAGGGATTTATGTTCCCCGAATTCTATTTGCAAATGCATAATCCGAGCGGAATCTGAAGGATGCAAAAAAGGCCCCCAGATGGGAGCCAGCTAGGATAACTAAATTGCAA
>NZ_FQWP01000013.1:0-87528 GCF_900129715.1 Fibrobacter sp. UWH9
GAACAATCGGCCGAGAAAACGACTTGGATTTCTCACCCCATTAGAGTATATTTCTAGGCAAGTTAAACAAATTTACTTGGCGACTTAAATTCGCCCAATCTTATACCGCGCGAACTCGATTTTTTCTTTAAATTTTTGGGGATTTGCCAAATACGCAAAAACCAATTGGATTGTTTTCAAATATAATTGGACATCATTATCTTCAGGAAAAATGCTTTTTACATGCTCTATACGGCATGACAGAATAGGAAGGTCTTTAAGTACAGACAAATCATTCTTTTCAACCATTTCCCATACAGCTTTTTTCGTTCCATCATACTTTTTCAGTCTTGCAACAAATTCCTCGATGACTTTAACAGATCGCTTCACATTTTGCAAATCCGCCGTCTCAAAAGAACTAATAAATCTATTGTTATTCAATAAATCCTTAACAGAAGGAATCGTTCCAGAAACAACGTTATCAATACATTTTTCTTTTTGTAAGGAATAATCAAGTTTAACATCCTTCGGTATTTTATTGACTAAAATAATCGGATCAACCGTCATTTTAACACTAGGGACCCTTGTTCCATTTATATTTCGAATGCTAGCCTTAGGTTTGTTCTTACTATTTATTACAAAAACCGAAAACTCTTTTTGTATTTCATTTTTTTCTTCATTAGCAATATATGATTTTCCATCATCAGTTTTTATTTCGAGGGATGTTCTTCGAGACAAATCATTATTATATACATCATTTTCAGGAACAGAGATTTTATTTTTTTGCAAAGACTGAAATGCTATTGCGAAAGAAGACTTGCCACTTCCATTAGGAGCAACCAACAAACTAGGCTTATTAGGAACCATTCCCAATTGAATATTGGCGTCTTGTAACCCTCTTACATTCCTTATATGGATAGATTCTATTTTCATTTCAACACCCTATTTCAAAACATTTCTCAAAAATTCATGCTTTAATTTCTGAACTAGTGCATCTTCGCTGAGATATAACGTATAATGGTTGATATTCATTCTGGCAAGTTCTGCCATGATATCCTTCTTGGAGTTCCCGTCAATTTCGATTTCATAATACGATTGTTCTTGTTCTCCAGAATTCTCTATCACGGCTTCTTCTATGGATTGCTCTTGTTGCATAAAAGATTCAAATGGAACAAAGAACCATTCTCTTTTATCAGCCATTCCATATTGAGCTGTAATTAAATATTCGGATTGCTGCGCGATATGACGTTTATCCGTTTCAAGATAATGTCCTATCTTATGCAATTCTGGATGTCCTGATACAGAACTGGAGCCAAACATATCAAGAAGTACGAATACCTTTGCATTGCAAATTTTATTTTGACAGTTTTTTAAGCCAAAGCTTTCACAAGCAAAGAAAAGAGCCACATATTCAGACTGCGTCACATCTATCAGTGGCGTAGGAAATCCATGATGACGTAAATATGCAAGGAATTCTAAATCCGGAAAATGATTAAAACTTATATCACGCCATTTAGTAAAATCAAAGTCATAACCAGTAGAAACTATTTTTCTTTGGAAAGAATGGCCTAAGGAATTTATTTCTGGCTTTAAGTAATCTATATCGTGATAATATTTTGCAAAAGAAATCTCGAATAAACCAGATCGCTCCAACGTTGACTCTATTTTCCATTCAGAGTTACCCTGTCCCCTAAATAAAAAATCTGATGATTCATGCCTTTGACGAATTTCTTTTATGACTTCTATATACTCTATAACAGAATGAACTATTTTCTTCATTTTCCACCCCCTACAGCCCTATGCAATTGTTACTTGGCCGTTCATTAGGAGCGGCAATAGTTTATTTCGTAGTTTTGTCATAGCGCGATTTTCCAAATCAACCTTAGTTATAGCGGTATATATTGGCTCCATCCGCTTTTGATATTCATCAGCAAGTTCTTGACAAGGCAAAATGATAGGCATTTCTTTTAAAAATTTAAAGTGCCGGGCATATCCTGGATTCGGAATAGACATTGACTTTATTGCCATATATAAATAAAATTGACGAACTCTTTCATCTTTAGAATACAGAATTTGCGTGCCATCAGCACCTCGTCCAAATTCAAAATTCAGAAATTTCACACAAGTGGAGTGGTCTCCAAAAAGTACCGCGGGATAACGTTTTAACACATCTTCATCATCTGTATAGCCAGCAATGAATGTACTTGTGTCCTGGTCAACGATTGGATACTTTCCATCACTTTTATAGTCAGATGTGTTAAATTTCTTTGTAGTTTTGTATTTATCAAGAATTTCTCCAATCGTCAAAACTTCCCACCCAACAGGGATTTCGCGGTTGAGGGTGGGGTTGTGGGTCATGGGGCCGCCGGAGGTTTTGTAGGGGCGGCCGTTTTCGTCGGGGAAGTCGAATTGTACGAACCAGTAGTCGTATAGGCGTTTTGCCATGGCTTCGAGTTTCTGGTTCATCTTTTTGTTCAGGGCGATTTTGTCGTCAAGTGCGGAAAGGACTGCTGCGATTTTCTTTTGTTCTGAAAGAGAAGGTAAAGGCACATTAACCTTTTTCAACATATCCATGGTCAGTGCGTTCTGCACAGCGCCAATCATATAGTATTTCAATTGATCTTTAAAAAACGATCCTTTCATGAAATGGTATAAATACAGACCGCAGCAAAAATCCTTTATATCAGAAAACCAAATTACATTTCCATCCTTAAAATAAAAGTCAATATCCTTATCTAGATAACACAGATTACCTATTGTACCAACAGCAGTTATAAGAATATCGCCCTTACTGGGTTTTCCGTATTTTTGTTTAATTTCCTCATATCTTTCTTTCGATATATAGCAATCAAAAACAGAATTTTGATCTAAAAGACTTCCATCCGATATTTCCTGCCCACGAACAAATGGAACACCAAAGTCAACGTATTCATTTTCAAAGATTCGCTTTGCAGAAGCAATTCTGCATAAATCGCCTAATTTATATTTCGTCATTTCCATACTCTTACCACTTCTAGATTCTTCCTCAAAGAGGATAAGAATTGTAGCAAACTAAAGTTTTAACAATTCTATATCGACTACACTTCGTTTCGTTCAGAATGACACCAAACCAAGGTTATCTTCTTCTAGCCTTTACTTTCAAATAAGCAACTTTTGCGAGATCCATTCTACTAAAACCAGGAGCTCCAAAAGGGATTACACCAATTGCATCTAACTCATCTTTCGCGTTTTGCCGTTCTTCTTCTTTTCTTTTTTTCTCTGCCAATGCAGCATCCTTTTTCTGTTTCTTATAAAGAATCACAGAAACAACGATGCCCGCAATCGTTGTGAGAAGTGTAAAAACGCTAATAATCAGTGTTGCTATTTCCATTTTACTAATCCTAGATTCTTCGCTTCGCTCAGAATGACTCTGCCTCGCACCATTTCGTCGCTTTATCGCCGTTTTCAAAATTTATCGCCATTTTATCGCCGTTTTATCGCCTTTTAAACTATCATTTATACTATCGTTTATTCTATCACTTAAACTATCAACTTTCTTGGCCTTATAAAAATTGACTCTAAGCAGGGCTCCGATTTTCTTTTACGCAAATAAATCTTGTTCTTCCCAATTTTCAGGGAATCCAAGCGACGGCCGTTGTTCCGGGCGGACCATCTTCATCACTTGCTTTAGCTTTCCTCTAAAATCATAATTCGGGGCACACACATCCAGCAATGTTGTAATAATGCAAATGGAGAAATAGATTCTATCCTGACTTGGAATCGAATCCACCCATTTGGCAGGCTTGTTTGTGGGAATCATGGGGCGCACAATAAAGCTCCTTGTAAAAAGCCTAGAGTAATGGGCGCAAATGTTCCTAACCAGGTTTAAATGCTGGAACCAGCTTACTAGAACTTTCGTTGAGGCCTTATTGAAACCGAAGTACTTCGCAACTTCTGTTTTGGCATTGAGATTAGATTTCAGGTTAGAGAATGTCTTGGAAAGCGTTCCGAATGTTGTCGTTTCGAAGATCATCCACGCCGGAGGTGCAATAGAGGTGTCATACTCGCTTTCGTAATGCGTTTTGAAAACCTCACGAGAACGGCTCCAATGTTTTCGGAGTTCTACCAGGTTATCATTAAAAATTTTCTGATTATGACACAGCGATACATCTTCGTACCAACGTGGACCATGAGCAATGGAGAGTTGGAATTCCATCTGACAGCGCACAGCGATTTCAATAAAGCCGAGCGCTTCTACGATGAGATTTCGAAGAGCGGAGTCAAACAGGTAATCATTCTTAATGCTGGACCAACTTGCCGTGGGAAGAAATTCCGAATTAGACGAGGTGTTATCCTGATACGGATAAGTATATCCTCGTAAACGGTAATAGCTAATCCTTGAAAGGACTTCTACGAGTTCATCCTTAGAAACATCTTTAAGCCCTCGGCTAATCAGTAATTGGGCCTGCTGATCCAAAGTCTGGGGAGGTTTACTATAGATTCTAAGAGACATCAAATTCCCCCTAAATAAAAAAAGAACCTCGCTGGGTGCGCATTGTGAAGAGGCGTGCAAGGTTTTCTTGCACATAATATACAATTACACAAACCAAATGTCAAGGCCTCCCTCGTTTCCATTTTACTCCCCCCCGAATTTCAGGCTGACCAGTTGCTTGTTGATTTCCTCTTCCAGCTTGTGGCTTTCTTCGAACATTTTCTGGAGTTCGGCGGTGTCGGCTGCCATCTGGGCGTTGAATTCCTCTTCGGAAATATCCACGTAGTCAATCTTGATGTCGAAATACTGGCCTGCGCTTAGGCTGTAGCCCTTTTCCTTGACTTCGCTGTAACTGACTACCACGCTAAAGTCTTCGACGGCCTCGGCGTTGCGGAAGGTATTAACAATCTTTTCGATTTCGTCATCTTCCAGGCGGACTTTCTTAAGGCCGTTGGCATCCTTGTATTCCTGGCCAAGCTTACTTGCATCTACAAGGGTAATCTTGTCGTTGTCAGACTTTGCGCCGGTCTTGTCAAAGAACAGTAAGCGGCTCCAAGATGACAGTGAAACTGTCCGACACTTTTGCTGGCGTTGGCTACATTACCTTTACCCTGAAGGACAATGCCGGCGATACCTATTCCCGCAAGATCGGCGTTACCCAGAAATTGGCTGCAGTATCCGCACAGGATCCGGAACCCGGCGTAGCCACCATTGCTAAGTGTGGCGCAGGAAGTTCCAAGCAAACTGTAGAAAAAGGTGCCGCCATTGTCGACTTTTGCTACACCTGGGAAAATGCGAAAACCGTTGAAGTGACTGGACTTCCCGAAGGATTACTTGTTGACACAGACAACATAAACAAGAAAGTTTCGATTAGCGGCACAGTAAATGACGAGCCTGGTGAGTACGCATTCTTAGTCACTTCTATTGGTGGCGTAGGAGAAGCCTATGTCAAGAGTGGAATCATTACCGTGGTAGGAGAAGAACCCGATGACGATGGCGATGTCACATCCGTTGCCGCATTGAAACAAAAAGCATTCAATGTTGTCGTCCAGAACAACATCGTCCATCTTTACGGATTGCCCCGCAACGTTGCAATCAGCGTGACGGATTTAAGCGGAAAGCACCTAATGACTTCCAAGTCCATCGTTTCTGTAAACGGCTCCGCCATTGTGAACCTGAATGACTATAGCAGAGGCTCCTACCTAGTGAATATCCGCGGCCTTTCCAATAATGGTTCCCGGGTCAATAGAAGCATGCAAGTGCAGGTGAGATAGACAAGTGTAGCGAAAACAAGTTTATTGAGTTCCTTCGATGCGAACTTGTGCATTTTTTGCACAGGTTGAAGGTTCGTCAAGTTCCTCGGTTTGGTAAATATTTCGAATGTGACGCAATATGGATGTTCTATCAGTCACGAACAAGTCTGCCATTTGAGCTTGAGTCAACCAAACGGTTTCATTCTTTTCACCATTATTGGCAGAAACTGCGTTACTCATTCAAGGCGGAACGCGTAATTTTTTCTTTGCAAAAAATTCCTTCCACCAGTTCCTTGTCAATAAAAGGAAGCGTAGCCACCACATGGTTTCTTGATTTTCAGTTTTTCAAAGACTTGTGCAGTTAAACCATATTGCATATTTAGAAGATATGCAAAAAGATTTTCACATACTCCTTAAAGCTTTATCCCTCCAATATCTTCTCTATCATTTTTTCTACACTCATTCTATTATCCAGAGTGTAGACATTCTTCATCTCATAATCCTTTTGATCCATAGCCCACCATTCTTTTAGCTTTGCTGCTTCAGTGCTAGACATAATAAAGGAATTTAGAACAATATGTTTTTCACCTGCAGACGGAGCCAAACGAGACTCTAAATTCTTAATCGTGTTACGGAATTCAATTTTCGGATCTTCCTTAGGCACATTCAAGAGTCCCTTAGGATCAATGAATGTTATGTATTGTTTTTCAGGGGTGTCAATCCAAAGAATAAAATCTGGATAGAAGTTTCCGGCTTCAAAAAAGCCCATGCCAACCTTACTCTTGTTACGCAAAAGGAATAGTGATTTATCTTCGAAAAATTTTTGTTTAGCTTCGGCATAATCCGCAAGCATGTTTACAAAATCTTTTTCGCCGTCATTTAAGCAAACTGGTGAAATTTTTATTCCCAGTTTTGACGATTTTAGATAAATCAAAGGTGCGTATAAATGATTTTTAAAATCAAAGAAAACCAGATTATCGCCGAACAATGATTTTTGACGAACATTCATTCCATCATATTGAGGAAGAATCTTTGTCATTTCATCAATAAATTTTTCTAACTCTTTATACCCCTCGTTGGCAGGATTGTCAACAGTATAGCTAATGGAATAATCCGACACAAAATTATTGTCGTCTGCTTCAATTTCGCCATACTCCAAATATTGAGATTCCCATCGTTCTCGTTCAAACTTGAAGAATTTATCCATATAGGATTTTAGAGCCATGATTGCAAAGTCCGTCATGGTATCAAGTTTCTTGAAAGAATCAAGAACCATCTGCTGGGAAGGAATAATCAAGCTATACCAATCACGTACTGCAAGAATGTTCTTGAACTTAGGCTGCTCCAAACAGATATTGAAATAGCTTTTTTCATTCTTGAACATTTCAAGTTCATAGAAAATTCGTTCATAGTCAAGTAATTCTAAAACGGAAGCTGGCAGTACATGCTCTGTTCCTGCCGCATCAATATTTCCTAACGGTCCGCCAAAAGAATCTATGCTTTGAATTTTACTTCTACAGTCAATGACGATTTTGTTTTTGAGCAAGTAGCTTTTGAAATCCGCAGCAGGAACATCTAAAATTAAGCGGCGCGCCTGTTTCTTGAAATTTTTATCCTTTGGCAAGCGAATGACACGGAGCTTCTTTCCCTGAATTTTATTATACCTGCTTAGAACGGGCATATGGTATTCTAAAATCAAATCATTTGCAACGACTCCCTCGGTCTCCAAGAACTTCTTGAAGTCTTCCATGTAATTTGCTTTCACACCAAAAATGGTTAAAGTTTCCATACAGGCCATATAAGAAGGCGCCGCAACACCTTCCGCTTTAGAAGACCGTTTCAAACATCCTTCATAGCCTTTTAAACGAACTCCACGCCCAAACAATTGAATTGCTTGAGAGCCTTCATCTTTAGCGAAGTTTATCAAGCCCATGGTAGAAACACGCCAGCTGTTCCAACCTTCGGTGAACTTACGGGATCCAATAAGCACATTAACATTTGAATCCCTATCATTGATTTTTTGGAATAGAGATTCCAAAGTCATTTCGTTAGAATCGATGACCATGCCTTTCGCTTCGCATTCCTTACAAAGCTTGGCTACATCACCTACATTTATAACCCCAAAGAACCGATCAGATGTTCCTATTTTCAGGCCAATTTCACCAAGATCCTGTTTTAAATTTTCAAGATGAAGTCTTGGTTCGTCTGAAATAGCGTCTGCATTGAACATCAATTTCAAAATATCCGGAAACATCTGATATTCAACATCTTCTACCGAAATTGAATGCCCCCAGACATCTTTAAGGCTATTGAACTTTTGGGTAAAAAGTTCATTGCCATATTTGTCCATTAATCCACTGCCGGAATTTAGAATAGCATGAATCCATTTTGCTGTTTGCATAGAATTCCGAACAAAGGTGTCGATAAATTCCAGAACTTTCTGAATATCCGTTAATTCTTCTGTAGATGTCTTTGCAGTAACTCTATTGCCAACAAATACAAGTAACGGTTTTTTAATTTCGAACTTACTTAAATCTTTATGGTGCAATTCAAAAACCTTTAATTGCTGATAATAGGACAGCAAACAACCAGTCAAATAAAGGCTTTCTTGTTCTGGATTTAAAATATTTCCCTGTTCGTCAGTTCTTAGATTATAAATTCGATAATCTTTACCATAGCCATCATTATAGAAGAATTTATAGCTGTAATCCATAATGATGGACTTTCCATATTCTTCCATAAGCAAGCGATCAGCCTTTGTTTTTGAAGATGCATTTAACGCCTGCTTAAATGTTGCAGAATATTCAAAAGAAAAACCTTCTGCAGACAAACGGGTTCTATAGTCATACCATTTATCACCAGAAAGACCACGATGACCTTCATCAACAAGAACAAGGTTGTTCTGTTCAAAGCTGTCAACGGAAACAGTTTTCACCTTGCCAACTTCTTCAAGTTTGTTGATATCTATAATCAAAACATCTTCGCTTTGCGCTGCAAGGCCACCATCCTTCTGAAAAATAGCCGCAGAAATGTTTGATAGAGTCAATTCATCTAAATGCTGTTTACTAAGGCCTTCGTTCGGTGTAAGAACGATAATCTTGTTCAAGGCTAGTTTTGAATTGCTACGTTTAGCAGCTTTAAAATAATGAATAAACTGTAAAACATGGATATGCATCAGTAATGTTTTACCACTACCTGTAGCACACATAAAAGCAAGTTTATTCAAGCGTTCTGCATTGAATTCCGCGAAGTCTAAATTCGCCCCTTTTAGCGTATAATCAGCCTTAAGTTGCGCAAGGAAATTATTTAGATCTTTGCACAAAGAATCCTTATCGGCGAAATATCTATCAAGATACATTTCAGAAAACAGCAGTGAAATATACTGGAAGTATTTCCAAGTTATTCCACCTCGCTTTTCGCCAATATGCCTTGTGTGGCGTTGGATATTTTCATCGTAAAGGAACAGTTTGTCCTTTGTAATTTTCAAGCCAGACTTACTTTGAATTTCAAGAGCAAATCTTGTATGACCGTCATCGGAAACACCTTCATATTCCTTGGTATTCAAATGAGAAAGTTGAGTTACATTCGATATTCCAAGTTGATCAAGGAAGAACTTGAACAAAACCAGTTGTTCATCAAAGGTTAATGCAACAGAAGCCTTTTTAGAAGCTTTCGCCATATCAGTTTTCCTCAAACATACGTGCATTGAATTCGGTTTCAATCATCTGGACTTTCCAGGATTCATTATCCGTGCGCAGATTTTCTAGGTTGTTGTCACCATTTACGTAAATAACATCGTATTCGCGATCCTGAGGATTTAAGCGATACTTGCTGAAATAAGCATCAAGTGCAGCATTGCTTTCTAGAGAATTATCATTTATATTTCGCCAGATGACAAGGGCCCTGCGACCATCCGGTAAAGAACCTTCAATTTGACGGAACGCAAATTTGCCGTTGGTGTCATTTTTTAAATCAACTGCTCCTTCATATTCTGGATTGGACGCAGCCGTTGCAGAGAAATACTTTGTTGCATCCTGACGGATAACTGTCAATCCAATCAAGTAATTGAATGTTTCAACGACATCAACCTTACGCAATTTGCTTTCATTCTTTTCCGTGATTTTCATGGAATAATCAAAAGGATCCTTGAACGCCTTAACATTCAAAAGACTTCCCTTGGATTCTATATTTAGCATATAGTTAATCAAGTATTCATCACCGAAGAGGCTTGAAACTTCTGTTTGCGGTTTTTGAAGTTCAATATTAGATAACGCATCTTCGTAAGATTCAAGCCGCATATACTTGATAATTTGAGAAATTCCGGTATTACGATTGAGGGGCTTGCCGTCGTCCCAAAGCGATGCATACGCAGCCTTTTGGACTCTTTTTCTCGTAACAGAATCAAAATAGGTTCCCATTTCCACAAGGACGTACTTTCTTTTTGAATCTTTTCTATTTCTGTTAAATTCAATAACCGCATGTCCTGTAGTTCCAGAACCTGCAAAAAAATCCAACACAAGAGCTTCGTTATTTCCATCAGTGGACAATTCAATGCACTTTACAACTGTATTGATAGACTTCGGAAAATCAAACATTTTTTTTCCAAGCATTTTAATCAACAAAGTATTTCCATACGATCCAGCATCATATTCTCCACCTTTCCATACTGTCTTCGGAACAGTTTCCTCAAACATAACAAACAAATCTAGCATGCAATCACTATCGTTTAGCACGGATATTCTTGAAAAATTTTCTTCAATGGAATCTAAGCCAAAATTCCAACGACGCTCAACACCATCTTGGTCAATAGGCCATATAGCAATGGTTCCATCCGACATTTTTTCATTTTTACAAGCAGGATGAAAATCATCTTCAGGAACAGAACCAACACCCACTATTTTTCCATTCCTTACATAAACAGGATAAAAGGAAAGTTTACGTTCTGACCGTTTTGAATTTTCTCCCCAACGACGCATTTTTCTAGGTTTTTCGTTTTCTTCAAGTATTCTTGCAATAGATTTTTTTGCAGATTCCTCGGTTACAAAAACTGCATATTCATGAACTCTATTAAAGTCTTTTGTTGGACTTCCTTTAGGATTATGTACAACCGTAACTGTTGAAATTCTATGATTTCTAAAATTATCTTTTAAAACAAAGGAAACATTATTATACTCAGTATCATCAATAGCGACAGTATACACACTTCTGTCCTTCAACAACGCTTTGGATAGTCCTATTCGATCGTTAATCAGCGTATTCCATGATGAGTCCTTATATCCATTTTTGTACAAAATTGGGGCAGAGTCCGTATTATACGGAGGATCTATATAGCAATAGTTCACCTGACGATTATATCGTTTCTGCAGGAAATTTAGAACTTGAAAATTATCACCATTGAACATCACACCATTTGTATTTTCATCCAAATCATCAATAGACGCAACCAGTTTTTCCTTAAATCCGTCAGAAAAATTCTTGGTATCAACAATCAAATTTTGATTCTGCTTTAAGAATTCAATAGTTGGAGGATTTGTGAATGATTCCTGGTGTTCCACATCATTGACAATTTCGTCAATGGCGTACATCTCTATCCATTCTTTCACTTGATCTTTATTGTTACGAATTTCATCATAGAACGATTCATCAATCTTATCCAAGGTAATGCACCAGTTTGTTTCAACAACAAACTTTTTCTTTAACCACAATTTCTTCTGGAAATTTTCAATTTGCGCCAAGAATTCAATCAGGATTTTGCCCACTTGCTTAATAGCGCGAACCTTCGCTAAATAGGTGCTGACTCGAGCCTCATTTGTGGTATCCAAGTCGTCCAAGTGCATGACTTCGTTCTTGATAAAGAAGTCAAGTTCGCGAGTTAAGAATCCTCCCAAATCCTTGTGAATGAAATAATCGAAAGTATTTTTCGCAACATATCCTTTCAAATGCTTTTGAATCAAAGTCAAAGAATTCTTTCTGTCATTAGAAATATCAGTCAGCAAAACTGTCATCAATTCCTTATGATCTTTGACAATGAAATCGCAAATCTTGGTGTAGTTTTCATCTAAATACTTAATCTTTTTATCAGCAGGAATGTCAAATACAAAGCGAATAATCAATTCCTTTTTTTCGACATCACATTCAAAAGTTTTTACCCCAGGATACTCTTCTTCATTTTCAATAAAAAGCATAAATTCACGCTTTTTATCATCAGTTTCCTTATTATTATTCTGCTCTGTAGTCGCATCAACAAGGTTAAAATGAACCGTCCAATCTTGCGCAGTAAAAACGTAATCCTTAAAGTTTTCACTGGTCTTAATATAATACTGGTCCTGATTGGCCCAATAAAGCTTCACTTCTTCACCTTCGTAAGGAATCGCATAAACGCCTTCTTTATAACGACGTTTGCTGATAAAATCACCCTCGTCGTAATAGCGACTAAAGAAAGAATACAAGGCGGAATAAACATCTGTTTCAAGGGCAGCCAAGTCTGTACCACCAGCTAAAGCCTTGTTCACTTCAGCATACTCTTCAGCCAGCTTGGGACTGTTAGCAATTTCTATTCCTAAATCAAAAGCCTGTTTTTCAATAGCATCTTTCCTTTTCAGTAGTTCATCTTTGCCGGCAGTAGCAAAGGGTTTCAAAACTTCCGTTACCTTCTTCGGTAATCCATCATTAAGAAACTTTTCAATTTCTTCCTTACGGATATTCATGATTCGATAAATGCCAAAGTCCAAATCAGACTTGTCAAGCTCAAAAATACCTTTAAGCAAGTCTATAAAACGATTTAGGCGTTCATTAGTCAATTCATTCATATTTTGGTCCTTATTTAGTCTGCCAGGCAATGGCAAAAATTTCTTTAGATGTCACGTTTTTATTGCGCTTTGCGTCTAGCTCATCAATCATACGAGTTCGTTTTTCTTCGATTTCGTCTTCGCGATTTTCGAGTTCATGACGTTTTTTTCGTTTTAGCGCTTCCAATTCCTGAATTTTCTTGGTAATATCCCGTTTCTCGTCAAGATTGGTAGCCAATCTTGATTGGCGTTGTTGTTCACGAATGCTATTCTTCACTGTATCCAGTTCATTTTCAATAGCTCGGGTCGCATCATCTGCCCAGGAATCAATCTTTCGTTCTTCTTCGGTGAAATAGTTTAGATTGCGTTCATCAATTTCACGGAGCTTGCTCTTGGAATGCTGTTCTGCATTTGCTGTAAGTTTTTCCTTAATGTTGTGGGGCAAATCAAAAGCTTCATTTTCTTCGCCACCGCACAAGAACAATTTTTCGCATTCTTCCTGGCTAAGAAATTTTCCATCATCGGTAAATGCAGTAAATAAGCAGAATTCTTCTTCGTCAACAGAAGCAATATTCATTTTGGAAAGCGTGATGTAGCCGGATTTTTTCTTTAAATAGTCCGGCAAAAGGATCTTGATTCCTGCAGAACTTTCATCCAGGGTGATAGAACCGGGGCTCAGTTCCATGCCTGCCGCCTTATTCAAGACATACTGAGCAAGAGGGTGATTTAAACGATAAGGAATGCCATCCGTCTGCTTGGAGAATAAATCATATTTACCAAGTACTGCTTCAGAGAACGGCCTCTTTTGCAATACAAAGGAATGTTTATCATCGTCAAAGACAGCTTCATTTGCAAGAACAAATTTTGTCAATTCCCAGAAGATATATTCGTATCGATTTAAGAACGCTCCTGTATCGTTCTTTGCAATTTTCAAACGTTCCTGAACATTGATATCAAAGTTATCAAGAACCTTACTCTTCGTGTCCTGAAGTTTTTCGTTTATTTCTTCTTTAAAGTCTTCCTGTAATTGGTCAAACGCCTTCTGAATTTCTTCTTCAGTACGACATTCCTGGTAAATCTGCCAAATGCGACGTTCAAAGTCAATGGTTTCTGCTTGACCAAGAACATCATCGGACGCGCCAAAGACATCATCAAACAGGTGGAACTTATTTTCTAGCAGATCGAATACTCGTATATCCGCAAAGTTCTTTTCATTAACAAAGTTTACAACGACAACATCGCTTTTTTGACCATAACGATGACAACGACCAATTCGTTGTTCAATTCTTTGAGGATTCCACGGCAAATCATAATTCACCACTAAAGAGCAGAACTGCAAGTTAAGGCCTTCTGCAGCAGCTTCCGTTGCAATCATAATTTCAGCCTTGTTGCGGAAATAATCAACAAGAGCTGCGCGTTTGTCCGCAGACCGAACACCACTTATTCTACCTGTAAATTCATTATCCTTTAGCCATTGCTCATAAATGTTCGTTGTTTCTGGACTCCCGTTAGAACCATTGAACAAAACAACCTTACCAGCAAAACCGTGATTTTCAAGAAATTCTTTCAGGTACCTTTGAGTTCGAGTGGATTCTGTAAAAATCAAAGCCTTCTGTGCAGCACCTAATTCAGGCATTTGCATAAAAGACTGACGAAGGGCTTTCAGCAAGGCGTCCGTTTTAGAATCAACAGAGATTTGCTCGGCAATCCGAATAAAACCAGAAACAGTCTCGATTTCTTCGGCTAACAATTTGGGATTAGGATTAGAATCGTCAAAAATTTCATCAGGTTCTTCCGCATCGGAATCCTCCCAATCTTCGCTTGTCGACTCCAACAAATCTTCATCAACATAATCCAGTAAATCCAATTCATTGGGTGATGCTTCTTGAAGCATTTTTTCAAGACGAGAACGAATCGCCTTCAACGTTCCTATCAAAGCGAAAGTAGATGACGCAAGAATCTTACGAATCATCATTGTCGTAAGCATGCGTTGCTGTCTTGGAACAGCATATATATCTTCCCTACGCAAAAATTCAGAAACGTCTTCATACAGTTTAGTTTCCAGCTCTGTGGCGGTAAACTTTTGCGTCATAGGCAAACGTTTTGTGTAATTGATGTATTCCTTAACATCATTACGCAATGTACGCACATAGTAAGGCTTTAATCGATCGTGTAGAATTCGTAAGTCCGCACCACTTTGATATTGTGCACGAAAAGCCTTTGGATCACCAAAGATATTTTCATCTATAATGCTTGTTAAACCATATAATTCCATTAACGAATTCTGGAACGGCGTTGCAGTCAGCAAAAGTTTTTTTGAATCACTTAAAGCAGCAGCAACAGCTTGTGCCACTTTGTTATTCTTCTTATAGACATTGCGTAACTTGTGAGCTTCATCAATGACGGCAAGATCAAACATCCGTTCTCGAATCGCATCTGCATGACGAGCCGCAAAAGAATAAGAAGTGATGACAATCTTCTTGAGCCCAAATGGGGAAATGCCACGATTCAAGTAATCGTTATAATTTTTCCCATCGATAATTTCATTTTCTAGTCCAAACTTTTCATAAAGCTCTGCAGCCCATTGTTTACGCAAGGATGCCGGACAAACAATGATGATTTTCTTCTTGCCCATAGCCCAATACTGGGAAACAATTAGGCCCGCCTCAATCGTTTTACCGAGTCCAACTTCGTCGGCAAGAATAACACCTTTAGAAAGGGGCGATTTAAAAGCAAATAATGCCGCTTCAATCTGGTGAGGATTTATATCAACAGAGGCTGTCAAAAGAGACTGGGACAAGCAATCTAAACCACCGCCAATAGATTTCAGCGTTAAAAGATTAGCAAAGTACTTCGCTTGGTATTTAGTAATGCGGCAGTTGATAATAGGGCTCCTTCTGCCCTATGTCAACAATGCTTTGACTTTAGCCCAATAAAAAAGGCGTGGAATCGCTACATCGCATATCGCATTCCGAGGCTCGCCAAAGCCTTGTTTACCAATATACGCAAACGACCCACGCCCCAATCGGGACGTGAGCAGTTTACCCTATTCTCGTAAACAGTGAAATTTGGCGATTTCGGAACAGAGACTAGAGCAAATAACTCAATAAAACGGGCGCTCAACCCACGCACCGCAGGCTCAAGGGCCCTTGGTCGCAGAAGGAGCTATGTATAGAGGAATATAGGTATTTTTTGAAAAAACGAAGCGAGATTTTTAAGCGTACTAGGCCATTTTTTTGCAAATTATTTCTCTGTTCACAGTTCCTGTTTCCGTTCGAATTCTTCACGAACCTGCTTTACCTCCGCAATCAACCGCTCCTTACTCGGCATGTAAAGTTTGAATTCGCTGGCAAGGATTGTCTCGTTGTCTTCGGGGAGCGTCATCTTTACGACGGTATCGTTCTTTTCGGCACAAAGAAGAATGCCGATAGTCTTGCGTTCGTCGGGCAATTTTTCCACACGGTCAAAATAATTCACGTACATCTGCAACTGTCCCAAATCCTGGTGCGTCACTTTTTCGGTCTTGATTTCAACAACCACAAAGCAGCGCAACAAACGATTATAAAGAACCAGATCTACAAAGAACTCGTCGTCTTCAAGAAGGATCCTTCTTTGCCTTGCGATAAAGGCAAAGCCGTTGCCAAGCTCCAGCAAAAAGCGCTGCAAATGATTGATAATCGCGGTTTCAAGATCGCGTTCGTAATATTCGGGATTACGTTCCAAGCCCAAGAATTCCAAGACCATCGGGTCCTTAATGACCTCCTGGGGAGTCTCGGGAATCCTTTGCTTGCGGGCTACCGCCAGAACCTTTTCCTTGTCGGAGCTCATAAGAAGGCGCTCATAAAGCTGGGAATGAATTTGACGTTCAAGTTCGCGACTAGTCCATGCGTTATTCACTGTTTCCAATTCGTAATATTCACGCTTGTCGGGATCATCAATAGCAATCAAGTCCCTATATTGAGTCCAATTCAATTGTGAACGCACTGCGTTCACAATTGGGTAAAGCGTGTAAAATTTACGGCAGAACGCCAATTGTCGATAAGAAAAACCGCTTCCGTACTCCGGTTCCAGTTCCTTGGAAAGATTTTTCAAGAGAAACGAGCCGTAATCAGCCCGTTTTTTACCTTTCTGCTCTTCTACCTGAATACGCCGCCCGATATTCCAGTACATCTGTACACGGCAAAAATCAACACTGCGCACCGCATTCCGGCGGGACTGTTCGATAATTCCGCGAATATCAGTTACAAAATTTTTGTTGAGTGATTCTATTTCTTTTTTAGCCATACAGCCTCCTTCGTTCATTTCTTGTTACCAGAGGCGTCTTTGAATACGGCAAGCAGAATCCGCAAAGCCATATAACAAAAAGACGCACTTCTCCATTCGATAGAGAAGCGCGTCGGGCAGTAATGTAGGTGATTTTTAGAAAGTTGGCAAGGTGCTTGCGAAAATTTTACAAACTACAGAGCAAACTTTCTTCAGGCTTCCGCATGGTTACATTTCCCCTCTTTTATCTAATTCTTCATCATGGATTCTGGCAGGAACCCTTGCTGATACAGCGTATAGATCAGGCTCACCATCAGCGGGCTTCCTGCGAATTTCAGGTAGTACTTTCGGGCGCCTTCGGATACGGGGGCTATAAGGCCAGCATCCAGCATGGCGCGGATGTTTCTGGACCTCGCAAAAGTATTTGCCCACACGCAAGCCAAGTCTGAAGCCTGGAAGATTGGTTTTTCGAGAGCAACTTGCAGCGCTAAAAGCGTATCCTTGTCGATGATTCCCTTGCGCGACGCATCCCGAAGAACAGGCTCCAGAATATTTTGCCTAACGTAGTTTACGTCTGTCAGTTTTTCGGTTTTTTGCAATTCGTCTAGCAGCCCCTGCAGCACAAACTGGCACCACTGTACCTGCGCCTCGTTGTTCTTGGAGTCTGCCACCTTCAACATTTCGTAGTACTTGTTGTGATTGGAGCAGAACACCGCCGTAGGGTTAAACAGCCTAGACTGGCGAACATCAAAAAGCCGCACAATCATGGCGTAGGTCAAGAGCCTTGCCGTTCTTCCGTTGCCGTTGCGGAACGGATGAATCCAGACAAACTGATGATGGGCTACGGAAACCTTCAGCAGATCATATTGCTGTTCGCATTCCCTATTGATGAACTTTACAAGTTCGCGCATCAGCGCCGGAACATCGTCGGCATCGGGAGGCTCATGATTCGACCCCGCAATGGAAATGGAAACGTCGCGGTAGCAGCCTGCGTTGGGATCGCCTTCGTGAACCAGCCCCTCTACGGCCATTTTTTGCAAAAAGATTAACAAACAATTGCACTAAAACAAGTCTTACAATTGCGAGATTCAATAAATTTTATCAAATTTCGCCAATTTTTTTATTTTCCTCAACAAGTTCATTAAGTTTTTGAATACTCAATTGAAGGTTTAAATGTGTTCCATCACTATTTTCGCCTTTGATGGTTTGGTAAAGGGTACAAAGACTGATGGACGTTTTGTTGTTGATTAAGCCCGAATTCGCAAATAAGATTTTTGACTTTGCAATTCAGGTCGGAAGCGTTAAGCGATTCAAGAAGGCGAAAACATTGCAGGACTACAACATAAAATTTGCGCCGCAATCTTACGTCTATATTGAGAATTAAGATATTGGTGCACCTTTAGGCTCCAGCGAAGAAATCGAAAAGTTTTGGAGCAAAATTCCAGACGATGAGGTTTTCTCTACAGAATTCCACTCTCATAACAAAAATTTTTTCAAAATCAACGCAAATAAGGTATTTTACCATTTGTTATGGGATTGGATTATGGCAGCAAGTAAAGTAGTTGAGCATCTTCTTGAATACGATGATTACCGCAAATTTCTTCAGGATTACTTCGAAGAACAGAAGATTTTAAGTGCGGCATTTTCTCATCGTTTCTTTGCAGCAAAAGCGGGTTTCAAGACATCTTCCTATTGCTTGAATGTCATTCGCGGCAGATTCAAGCTGACCCAAAAATCTGCAGAAAAGATTGCAGCTGCCATTGGCCTCACCGCCCTTCGTGAAGCTTACTTTCTGACCCTTGTGGAATTTAATCAGGCGGAACAAATCAACAAGAGGGACGCCGCCTGGGATCAAATCGTTCAAATCAGGCGACAGGCAGAATTTAAGCACCTGACAAATCGGGAACAGTCCTATTTTTCCAAATGGTACAACCCCATTATTCGCGAACTTGCCGTAAGTTCCGAATGGGAGGGCGATTACAAAGCATTAGCCAAAATGGTGGTGCCGCCTATAACAGCCAGCGAAGCCCGCGACGCCGTAAAGAACCTGACCGAGCTTGGACTCATCCAGAAAATTGGCGACCATTACGAGGAAACCTCCCTGATGGTAGACGCATCCGATGTATCGCCCATTGCGCTGAAGCAAATCCGTCGGGATTATATCCAGCATGCCTTGCGTGCGGTGGAATGCATTCCCCGAGATGAGCAATACGCCGCATTTACAACGCTTGCCATGAGCGAAAGTTCCTTCAACTATGTGGTTGAAGTCATGAGAGACGCCCGAAAGAAAATCATGGCCAAGATTGCCAATGACGAGAACGTTGAACGGGTTTACGAGATGATGTTCATGACATTCCCCATGAGCACAAAGATTTCGGGGGAAAAATGAGAAAATTCTACTCAACATTCGGAATTGCGATTTCCCTATCCGCCTCCATTCTCGTTTGTGCCTGCTCCGATAAAAAGAACGATGTGGCCGGCGGTATAACTGACATTGACCATTCCATGGCCTATACGGGAAAAATCCTGGACGCAAACGGCAAGGGAGTTGCTTCTGCCAGAGTGGTGGCCTATATCGACAATTCCATTTCCGTTGAAGACTCCGTAGAAACAACTTCTGACAGTACTGGAAATTACGAGCTGATTTTTGACCGAAATACCGACGCAGACACCGTTATTCTCTATGCAGAATATAACGCTCTTTGCGCCTTGATAAATGCCGCAGGTCTTGAAAATAACAATCTGCAGATTTCCGAAAGAAAAATGCTGACAGGTCGCATTGACGGCGCAAATGATGGATACGTCCGAATCAAGGGAACCTCCATCAAGGCTGAAATTTCCGAAGATGGAACGTTCTCCATCAACAACGCGCCTGTAGGAGAAATCCTCTTGCAATATGTGGAGAATAAAGCCCCCGTGGCAGTATTCCCCGTGTCTACCGCAGGAACATCTGACACAATCGCCCTCCCTCCATTGACAGAAAAGTACCTCCCTATGGAAGGGGCCGAAACCGTTTTCGATAACGATTCCACCTTGGCAACAAGCGTCAATTATGTGGATGGAATTTCTGGAAAGGCCATCCAGCTGGAGCCGGGACAGTTTATTGAAATTGACTCCCTGGACCCTACCGATGGTGACTTCACCATTTCCCTCTGGACAAAGTGGGATGGACCCAATGGCAACCACCAGATTCTTGTAGCGCAGCGCAGTTACTGGAGCGACAGCACGTCAAAATTCCAATGGCACTTTGAAAATACTGAAGGCAAATTCTCCGTCATGAAAAGCGCCCCTGTAAGCCCTGAAGAAATCTCCTTTGGAGATTCTTCCATTGTACCTGTGGGTAAATGGACATTCCTGACGCTGGTTTCCAAGGATCATCAGGTTTCCATGTTCGTTAACGGGGAACAAGTTGGCAAAACCAATACATTCGTTCCCAATACCCTAAATCAGGCTGTTCCATTCCGTGTTGGTGGTAACGAAATCAGTACAGAAACCTGGAATGGTCTCATCGATGAAGTGCGTATAGAAAGTGTGGCTCGCAGCAAGGAATGGATTCTTAACACATTTCAAACACACTTTAACACACTGGAATAATCCAAATTATTGCATAAATAATGCAGGCATAATATCTTTAATATGGGAGTGAGCCGCTTTTGCGGTTCCCTAAGTATGGGATTTGGATTATGAAAAAAATAGTACTGGGTGCAATGCTTGTGGCAAGCACCGCCTCTTTCGCCGCAAATGGCGACGCATACACATGGCCGACATATCGTTCGGATTTGGATTACGACACAAAATCCAACCTTGGCGAAATTGCACCGCCTACTGAGTTCAACAACAATTGCTCTGGTGTTACCGGGAAAAAAGCTGGTAAATGGTGGGCAATCTACTGGGGCAAGGATCGTGATTCCAGAATCACCGACGTGACCATCGATAGCATCCTGAAGAAATACGATACGGATTTCACCTATCTTTACGACACCTTGGGATGGGCACCCGACGCTCAAGCACAGGAAGGCAAATACAGCGCTATTTACTATTACGGTTCCGGCACATGCGCTGGCGGCGCAAAGGAAGACACCACCGGCGGCTGGCAAACATACGTGGCGGGCTATACGGCAGTAGCCGCCTCCTTCTACCCTCTTTACAGTTTCAACACAAGCTGCCCCTATCGCGATCGCGTTTCCCAGATGGACGCCATGATTCATGAAGGCATTCACTCCATGACCAACGGCTACCCTGGCGCAAAACAGGCCCACTGGTTCCAGGAAGCAGGCAATACCTGGATTCAGCAGGACATGTTCTCCCATCGCGAAGGCGTTTACAGCGGTATGGGATTTTTGAATGCGGCAACCGTCATTGCGCCCTTCATGCCCATTGAATGCTACTCCGGCTGGCTTGTAGACGGCACCTTCGGAGGTCCCGGCGCACAGGGCGTTACCGGCAAGAATCAGCGTTACCTTCTGGGCGGTTCCCAGTACAGTAACATTTTCCCAACCTTTATGGGAACTTGGCTTGGCACAGGTTCTGTCCGCTGGATTTACGGAAATGCTTACGGCAAAACCACCTACCTACTTGAAACCTACGCATTGGAAAAAGGCCTTGGTCCCGATGCCACTCGCAGGCTCATTACTGAATTCCGCGCAAGGATGGCCTTGCTGGATATGAAGAAATGGTCCAACGAAATCAAGAACCTGCTGAACAACAACTTTGGCGGAACCAGTTACGAAGAGCAGTATTACTGGGATAACGGTCAGTACAGAAACACCTGGAAAATGACTCCCTACCAGACCATGACAGCAAGCGGAGAATATCTCGTTCCCGACGAGGCAACAACTCCGGGCTGGTCCGGCTCCAACGTCATTCCTCTGAAGGTTTCCTCCGGCGCAAAGCAAGTGACCGTATCCTTCTACAATGTTGGCGACAAATCCAACAACACCAACATGAATTATCTGCTTTGCTACCGCGCCACCGATGGAACCCCCGTCTATAGCGAACCCATTACTGGCGAAGGTGCAGTGACACTCCGCTTGGATAAGACCCCCTCTTCTACCAACGGCACGCAAATGGTTTTCGCAGTTGTTGTCAACACGGATTACCAATACACGGGCAATGAAAACATCCGCACCAACCATTACAATTACAAGATCAAACTTGAAGAAGGCTTGAGTGGCGCAGGTGACGCCAACACGAAATACTACAACAATTTCGTACTGGACTACGAGTGGCCTGAAATCGGTGAAAACACCTTTAGCAGTTCAAGCGAAGCAGTGTCAGGCAGTTCCTCTAGCAGTTCCTCCAACATCATCGCAGCAGACACTGTTGAATTCGAAATTTCAGCAACGGTCCAGATTAGCGAAGATTACGGAACTACAAGCGTTGAATTTGATTCTCAGAAGCTGGCAACCGCATTGGGAATTTCTGCAAATGAACTTGCAAGCACCACATTCTTCGCCATCGATGGAAACACATTCAACACCACTTCGACCGCAAAGGCTCCGGGACACTGGTTTGACAAAAACGGACTTGTCACTGAATGGGGCGAAAACGCATACGTCTTTGCCGAATGGAATTTAACTGACGGGAAAATCGCCATTGGGCATTACCCCAATAGAGTTTCTGCAGGGGAAACCTACAAGCTTGCCCAAGGTTTTAAAACCGGAAACAAGATCGTCATCTATAGATTTACCATAAAAATCGCAAACGATTCCGAACCCGGAGAGCCTTCAGAAGGAACGACCTCCATCGCCTTCAAGAATCAAGGTCCCGCAAAGTACACATCATTAAAGAATCATCACGGAGTTCTTGAGATTCATTACACCATCAACAGACAAGACAACGTGAAGATTAGCCTTTACTCTGCCTATGGCAAACTTCTATATCAAAATATTTCTGGAGTTAAACCTGCCGGACAATACCGAGAAAAAGTTGACCTCGTTAAATCGGGTTTACCGCAAGGAACCTACATCGTGAAAGTGTCCACAGGCTCCTACCGCGAAATTCAATCCATCAACATGATTCAGTAAAGAAAAGGCCCGCGAGAAAAAAAACGCGGGTCTTTTTGTCATTGGAGTGTGGTTATGAAGTTTTATTCAGCCTGCTTCTGCCGCTTACTTTCTGCCTTACAGCCATTTTTCAGATGGCGGTACACAGCAGGGTGACCCGAAATGCTGTGAATAGAAAGCAGGTTAGAGGATTCAGAAACTGCCACGCCGGAAGTTTCCGTTTGTGCGGTAAAGAGAGAATTGATGTAACCCATGATATTCCTCGTTGTAGCTTACACTTTTAAATTTTTTAGATGTTCCGTCAGTTCCATGTTGGCGGCATAATCCACCGGGCATTCGATAATGCTGGGCACGTCCTGTTCAAAGGCTTCACGAAGGGTGGGGATAAGATCCTCCGTCCGTTCAATGCGATAGCCCTTCAGGTGCATGGATTCTGCATACTTCACGAAATCCGGATTGGTAAAGCTGATGGCGTAGCTGTCGCCATAACGTTCTTCCTGCTTCCACTTGATCAAACCATAATTGCCATCAGTAAACACAAGGGTCACAAACGGAATATGTTCGCGGTAAGCCGTTTCCAATTCCTGACTGTTCATCATGAAGCCGCCATCGCCTGTAACTGCCAGCACCTTCTTTTCGGGATTCAACAGCTTTGCAGCGATTGCACCCGGCACCGCAATTCCCATGGTGGCAAAACCGTTGGAAATAATGCAAGTGTTGGGATGGTAGCAATGGTACTGTCGAGCAATCCACATCTTATGAGCACCCACATCCGAAAGAAGAATATCCTCTTCACCCATGACCAGGCGAATGTCATGCAGCACTTTCTGAGGTTTGGGCGGGAAGCTTTTATCCAAGTCATAACGGGCATGATCCGCAGCCATTTTCTCACGAATGTACAAGGCCCATTCCGGATCCTTTGTGCTGGGGCAAAGACAGCGAAGCGCTTCCAGAGAAGCAGAAATATTTCCAATAACTTCTACTTCGGGCTGATAGAATTTATTGATGTGGTTGGGAGTTTCATCAATATGGATAATTCGCTTATCGCCCTTAGTGTTCCACTTGGCGGGAGCATATTCCACAACATCGTAACCGATGGCGATTACCAAGTCAGACTGTTCCAGAATATAGTTCTGGTAATCCTTCTGAGGAATACCGATACACCACATGGAATAGGTGTTGTCACAGGGAATGACACCCTTAGCCATCATGGTGCTCACCACCGGAATCTTCGCAGCCGAAGCAAAAGCCGTCAATGCATCAGATGCGTTATTTCGCACTGCAGAATGCCCCGCCAAAATTACGGGACGCTTGGCGCTTGCAATGGCAGCAGCGGCCGCCTTGATTGCAGTGTCGCTGGCGTACTCGATATTTTCACGATGGTGTTTCAGCGGAGTCTGAGCCACTTCTCCCGCCACTTCCATAGCGGCAATATTGCAAGGCAAGTCAATGTGGCAGGCACCCGGCTTTTCCATCTCGGCATACTTAAAAGCAATGCGGACAATTTCATTCACCGTATCCGGACGAACCACCTGTTTACTGCGCTTGGTAATAGGCGTAAACATGTTCACCAAATCCAAATACTGGTGGCTAGTCAAATGCATACGTTCCGTACCCACCTGACCCGTAATGGCAATGAGCGGAGCACCATCGGAATTGGCATCGGCCACACCGGTCACCAAGTTGGTAGCCCCCGGTCCCAGAGTCGAAAGACAAACGCCAGCCTTCCCCGTAAGGCGACCATAAACATCCGCCATAAAGGCCGCACCCTGTTCGTGACGAACCGTAATAAAACGAATGGAAGAATTCTTGATGGCCTCCATCAATTCCAAGGTTTCTTCACCGGGAATTCCAAAAATATACTTGACGCCCTCACTTTCCAAGGACTTGATCAAAACTTCTGCGGTATTCATAAGGGAGTGGTTAGTGGTTAGTGATTAGTGGTTAGGGACGCAGAAGATGTACTTCTGTTGCGATTCCAAACCACCTCCATAGTTTTCTGTTGGGACATTTGCAAAAAGCGTGCCATAGCGGATAAAAAACGTCAAATTTATTCGAATCGGCCGCCTTTTACAAGAAATGAAATAAAAATGTAAATCCTAGGGCTTCTTAAACGAAGAAACCGTATTTATCCAGTAACTTTTACAAACAATTTCTGTAACATATTCAAAAAATGTATCTACAAAATTGTTATACGAAAATTATCTAAAACTACACTCTAGATTCTTTCCTTCGCAATGTTTTAAAAACCTTTAACTCACTGGGTTAGAATGGCAAACCTGTCCTGTAATTAAAACTTTGGCACGGCTTTTGCACTTGATAGGGCGAAACCAACAAGGAGACCCCTATGAATATCGCACGCAAGTTCCTATCCACTATTGCAGCTAGCGCTGTAGTCCTGGGCGCATTTGGCCTCATGGGTTGCAACGAAGAAAAGGCTGCAGAATCCGCAACCGTAAAGGTGGGCTTGCTTCACTCTCTGACCGGCCCTATGGCCATCAGCGAAAAGTCCGTCCGCGACGCAGAAGTCCTGGCTATCGAACAAATTAACAAGGCCGGTGGCGTTCTCGGAAAGCAGATTGTTTTTGTAGAAGAAGATGGTGCATCTGAACCTTCCACTTTTGCAACCAAGGCAGAAAAGCTGATTGACATTGAAAAGGTGGCAACCGTATTTGGATGCTGGACATCTTCTTCTCGCAAGGCTGTAAAGCCCATCTTTGAAGAATACAAGTCCCTGCTCTGGTATCCAGTACAGTACGAAGGCATGGAAATGTCCCCGAATATTGTCTACACCGGTGCCGCTCCTAACCAGCAGATCGTTCCGGCTATTGAATACTTGATTTCCAAGGGCTACAAGAAGTTGTTCCTGCTGGGTTCCGACTATGTGTTCCCCCGCACCGCCAACATGATCATCAACGCACAGGCTAAGGCTGCAGGCATTTCCGTGGTCGGCGAAGAATACGCAGACATGGATCAGACGGACTTCGCAGCAATCATCGCAAAGATTGAAGCCGCAAAGCCCGATGTTATCGTGAACACCTTGAACGGCACCGGCAACGTTTCCTTCTTCAAGCAGATGTCCGAAAAGAACTACTCCAGCAAGGAATACATGACCATGTCCTTCTCCATTGCTGAAGAAGAAGTGGCAACCATCGGCCCCGCCATCTTGAAGGGTCATCTGGTTTCCTGGAACTACTACCAGACCACCTCCACTCCTGAAAACACTGCATTCGTTGCTGCTTACAAGGAAAAGTTCGGTGCAAACCGCGTAACCTCCGACCCGGCAGAAGCTGCTTATGACGCAGTTTATCTGTGGGCAGAAGCTGTGAAGGCAGCAAAGAGCTTTGAAGTGGATGCAGTTCTTGCAGCAATCAAGTCCGGTTCCATTTCTTACAAGGCTCCGGAAGGCGTTGTGGCTATCGACGGCAAGAGCCAGCACCTTGCAAAGCCTGTCCGCGTGGGTGAAGTTTCCGAAGATGGTCTCATCAAGGAAGTTTACGCCACCGCAGCTCCTGTTGCACCGGATCCTTACCTGACCACCTATGATTGGGCAGTTAAGGCAGGCCTCCAGCCGCTGAACTAAAATATACCCATCCTCATAAAGACCGCAGGCCTTTCGCTTGCATTCTATAAAGGGAAGCGGGTCTCTGGGCCCGCCACCTTTTATTTCAACACTTCTTTTAACAATCAAAAAACAAACGCAAACGGACCGAGGACACCTTGGAACAGACCATCAACATCCTTTTTAACGGCTTGAGCCTCAGCTCCATTATCTTGCTGACATCGCTCGGCCTAGCCATTACCTTTGGCGTCATGCGCGTAATCAATATGGCCCATGGTGAATTCGTCATGATCGGCGCTTACATGACTTTTGTGGTCCAGCAGCTTTTCGCCAAGTTCCTGCCAGAATCTATTGGCGGACTCTATTACTTCGTAGCCATCATCGCCGCATTTGGCGTCGCATTCGGGCTAGGAAGCCTTCTTGAAAAATTCGTGATTTCAAGACTGTACGGTCGTGAAATCGACAGCCTTTTAGCAACATGGGGCATCAGCTTGATTTTACAGCAAGGTGCACGCTCCATTTTTGGATCCCAGGGTGTAAACGTTACGGCTCCTTCCTTTTTAAGTGGCGGCATCACTCTCGGAGAATGCACTTTCTCCTATAACAGAATTTTCATCATCTTGCTGGTAGCTCTTTGCATGGGTGCCGTTTGGCTTGTGATGTACAAGTCCAATTTCGGTCGCCAGATGCGAGCCGTCATGCAGAACCGTCCCATGGCACAGTGCATGGGCATCAACTCCCGCAAGGTGGACAACTTGACTTTCGCAATGGGCTCTGGATTTGCAGGTATCGCAGGATGCTCCGTAGCACTTCTCGGTTCCATTGACTCTACTGTCGGGCAAAGCTATATCGTCAACTCCTTCATGGCAGTCGTACTTGGAGGCGTCGGAAACCTGATTGGAACAGTCATCGGCTCCGGCATCATCGGCATCAGCTCCATCTTTACCGAAAACTACACCTCCTCCACCATCGCCAAGGCAGTGGTATTGCTGATTGTGATTGTATTCCTGCAAAAGAGACCTCAAGGACTGTTCGTTATCAAGAGCAGAAATTTGGATTAAGGTTCAACGAATAAGGATTATCGGTACAAATATGAAAGTATTAAGACTTTTCGAAAGACACGGATCCAACATCACTTTTGGAATTATCGTTTTTATTCTCGCCATGATGCCCGTTCTTTTGATGATGGGCGTCGTTAGCGGCGGTTCCACCATTTTGTTCCTGGGCAAGTGCATTAGCTTTGCTATTGTCGCCATCGGTATCGACTTGATCTGGGGCTATACAGGAATCTTGAGCCTTGGACACGGATTGTATTTTGCCCTAGGCGGATACGCCATGGCCATGTACCTGAAAATGCAGGCAACAGGCGGTCATTTGACCGATTTCATGCACATCGGTGGCCTTACCGAGATGCCGCTGATTTGGGTTCCTTTTACACTTTCTCCGGGAAGTCTGCTACTGGTGATTATCGCCCCCGCCGTAGTCGCCTGGATTGTAGGGTACTTTATTTTCAAGAACCGTGTAAAGGGCGTGTACTTCTCCATTATTTCTCAGGCACTTACTTGGGCAGCATGCTCCCTGTTCATCGCCATGTCTCCCTATACCAACGGAAACGTAGGCATTACAGAGATCAAGTCTATCTTTGGAAGCATCAAGGGCAGCGCCAATCAGGGAAACATGTTCCTTCTATTCTATGCGTCCCTCATCGCCTTGATCGCTGTTTACGCACTTTCCAAATTCCTTGTAGAACGTAAGTTCGGTAAGGTTCTGATTGCCATTCGCGATGGCGAAAACAGGACTTACTTCTCTGGATATCCTGTAAGTCGCTACAAGACTTTCATCTACGTTCTCTCCGCTATTTTCGCAGGCATTGCAGGCGCAATCTTTGTCAATTTCAACGGTTGCATCACTCCTTCCCAAATGACAATCACCTACTCCATCGGCATGGTGATCTGGGTGGCCATCGGTGGCCGCGGCACCATTATCGGCGCTGTCATCGGAGCCTTCTTCATTAACATCTGCGAATACAATTTGAGTTCCGGAAGCACTGTAGAAATTTGGCAGTACATCATCGGCGTTCTTTTCTGCGTTACCATCCTGTTCTTCAAGGGCGGCATCGTAGGCTTAGTTCGCGACAAGGTTCCTTCTCTGTTCAAAAAGGTCTAAGGAGTTTTTATGCAAACCGAAATCGTATCAAAAGAAGAACTTCTTGCCAAGAACCCCGCACCTATCAAAATCACACAGCTTTCAGAATCTGTATTGGATATCAACCATGTTTCTGTTTGCTTTGATGGGTTTTATGCTCTAACCGATGTAAACACAAAAGTCAAGAGAAATACAATTCATTTCTTCATTGGCCCCAATGGAGCAGGGAAAACAACATTACTTGACATTATTTGCGCCAAAACAAAACCCACCCAAGGCAATGTGGTTTACCATCCTATGTACAAGGATCCTGTAACCTTGACGGGAATGAAGGAATACAAGATCGTCTGGCTTGGAATCGGCAGAAAATTCCAGGTTCCCTCGGTGTTTGTAAACCTGACTGTGGAAGAAAACATGATTCTCTCCCTGAAAAAAGGGAAGAGAATTATGGACACCATTCTGCGTAAACCAAAAAAGGAAGAGCTGGAAAACATCGAAGCCACCCTGCAAAAAGTGGGCCTGGCCGACAAACGTCAATGGCGCGCAGGGGCCTTGGCTCACGGCGAAAAGCAATGGCTCGAAATCGCAATGCAGCTGGTGCAAAAGCCGGAAGTCATTATGCTAGATGAACCCGCCGCCGGCATGGGCAAGCCAGAAACATTTAAAACCGGAGAAATCCTGAAAGAAATCAAGAAGGATTGTACCGTCATCGTTATTGAACACGACATGGATTTCGTGAAGCAGGTTGCCGACAAGGTGACAGTCCTTCATGAAGGAAAAATTCTGATGGAGGGCAGCGTAACGGAAGTTCTTGCCGATCCTACCGTGCAGAAAGTTTACCTGGGTCGTGGTGGAGAATAATTATGCTTTATTTGAAAAACATGGATTCCTATTATGGGGAAAGCCGAGTCATTGAAGGTTTGAGTCTGGATATCCCCAAAGGAAAAATAGTAAGCCTCATCGGTCGAAACGGCGTTGGTAAAAGCACCACACTAAAGAGCATTATGGGACTAGTAAAGACAGGCCCCGAAACATCTCTTGTTTTTGACGGAAAGGAAATCGCAAAACTTCCCGCCTACGAGCGCGTTCGCTGCGGCATTGGCTACGTCCCGCAAGGTCGAGATATTTTCCCGCAGATGACCGTCCAGGAAAATCTGGAATTGGGTGTGCAGCCCATTCTTGGTCGCGGCGAAAAAGTGGGCAAGAACAAGATTCCCGAATATCTCTACGACCTGTTTCCTATCCTGCCCAAATTTGCCAAACGCCGCGGTGGCGACCTTTCCGGCGGTCAGCAGCAGCAACTTGCCATCGCACGCGCCCTAGTACAGGACCCAAAGATTTTGATTCTTGACGAACCTACCGAAGGTATCCAGCCATCCATCATTAACGACATTGGTCGCGCCATCCGTAAGATTAACGAATGGAAGGGCATTACCGTATTGCTGGTGGAACAGTATCTGGATTTCGTTATGGAAAACAGCCACTACATCAACATCATGGAAAAGGGAAACATCATTTTCCACAGGGAAACATCCCTTTGCGACAAGGCTGAAGTCCAAAAATTGATGACGGATTAATTATGCATTTAACTCCTAGAGAAACTGAAAAGTTGATGCTGCACTATGCAGGCATTGTGGCAAGCGAAAGACTGCAACGCGGACTGAAACTGAATTATCCGGAAGCCATTGCCTACATTTCCAGCAAGTTATTGGAATTGGCTCGAGATGGCAAGACCGTTGCAGAATTGATGTCCGAGGGTCGAAAGATGCTGACTGCCGAACAGGTGATGGACGGCGTCGCAGAAATGATTCATGAAGTTCAGCTGGAAGCCACATTCCCTGACGGAACAAAGCTAGTTACCGTACACGATCCAATTCCTGCTACCGGGAAATTGATTCCTGGCGAAGTTCTCGTGGAGGAAGGTTTCATCGAACTGAATGCGGGCAAGAGAACACTTACTCTAGATGTTACCAATACGGCAGACCGCCCAGTTCAAGTAGGTTCTCATTTCCATTTCTTTGAAGTCAACAAAAAACTGGATTTCAATCGTATGGCTGCCTACGGCATGCGTCTTGATGTACCCGCGGGAACCGCAGTACGTTTTGAACCCGGCGAAACAAAGACCGTAAACCTGGTTGAAATCGGTGGTAGCCGCGAAGGTCATGGATTGAACGGTCTAGTAGAAGGCCCTATGGATGATGAATTCGTAAAAACGGCTGCATTTGGCAGAGCATCAACCTCTGGTTTTACGGGAGCTTAACATGTACAAGATTTCCAGAAAAGATTACGCTCAAATGTACGGTCCCACCGTAGGCGACCGCATCCGTCTTGCAGATACCTCCCTTATTGTAGAAGTAGAAAAGGATTATTGTGTTTACGGTGACGAAGCCAAATTCGGTGGTGGAAAATCATTGCGAGATGGCATGGGCCAGGCAGCGCCCTTTAAGGATGACGAATGCCTAGACACTGTCATTACAAGCGCGCTTGTCATTGACGCCACTGGAATTTTCAAGGCCGACATAGGCATTAAGGACGGAAAAATTGCTGGCATCGGTAAAGCAGGCAACCCACACATGATGGATGGCGTTACCCCAGGCATGATCATCGGCAGTTCCACCGAAGCCATTGCTGGCGAAGGCCTGATCTTGACTGCCGGCGGTATCGACACCCACATTCACTTTATCTCTCCCACACAAGTTCGTACAGCTCTTTATAGCGGCGTCACCACCATGATTGGTGGCGGCACAGGCCCTGCTGACGGAACCAACGCTACCACTTGTACGCCCGGCGCATTCAACATTCACAAGATGCTGGAAGCAGCAGAAGATTTACCCGTCAACTTAGCCTTCCTCGGCAAGGGAAACGGATCCTGTGCAGAAACCTTGAGAGAACAGGTGCGTGCAGGAGCTGCAGGCCTGAAGCTTCACGAAGACTGGGGTTCCACTCCCAAGGCTATTGACACTTGCCTAGGCGTCGCGGATGAATTCGACGTCCAGGTTTCCATCCACACGGATACATTAAACGAAGGCGGCTTCGTAGAAGATACCATCTCAGCCTTTAAGGGACGCACCATCCACACCTACCATACGGAAGGTGCTGGCGGTGGACACGCTCCCGACATCATTCGCGCAGCCGCCTTCGAAAACGTCTTGCCGTCCTCAACAAATCCAACAATGCCCTTCACGAGAAATACCATTGACGAGCATCTGGACATGTTGATGGTTTGCCACCATCTGGACAAGAACAATAAAGAAGATGTGGCTTTTGCGGATTCAAGAATTCGTCCGGAAACCATCGCCGCCGAAGACATCCTTCACGACATGGGAATTTTCTCCATGATGAGTTCTGATTCCCAAGCCATGGGCCGCGTGGGTGAAGTAATCACCCGTACTTGGCAAACCGCAGACAAAATGAAAAAACAACGCGGTACTCTCGACACCGACTGCGAACGCAACGACAACAATCGCATCAAGCGTTACATTGCCAAGTATACCATCAACCCGGCCATTACCCATGGCATTTCAAAGTACGTTGGTTCCGTAGAGGTTGGCAAAATCGCAGACCTTGTCCTTTGGCGTCCCGACATGTTCGGAGCCAAGCCCGAAATGATCCTGAAGAATGGTTTTATTTGCGCATCCAAAATGGGCGATGCCAATGCCAGCATTCCCACCCCAGAGCCAGTTGTGTATACCGATATGTTCGGTGCCCACGGCAAGGCTTTAGCAAAAACCTGCATCACCTTCGTTTCGGAATACGCTTTTGCAAATGGCATCAAGGAAGAACTGGGCCTCGAAAGAATGGTCCTCCCCGTAAGCAACTGTCGAAACATCGGCAAGAAGGACATGGTTCACAACGACCGCATCGCAAAGCTGGAAGTAGATCCTGAAACCTACACTGTAAAGGTGGATGGTGAACGAATCACCTGCGAAGCCGCCACAGAACTTTCTCTTGCCAGAAGGTACTTCCTTTTCTAAAAAGCAATCTGCAAGGAGTCAAAAAATGATTGCCGATAAAATTCTCGGAAACATCCATCACGGAAACGAAGTTCCTTCCAAGACCGTGGTAGACATTCCATTCGAATGGTTTGAACTGGACAAGCATCGTATTTTTAAAGTTGCCGATGACGGAACCGAATTAGGAATTCAGATTGAGGAATCCCTTTCTGATGGCGATGTTCTCGCCGTCAGTCCCGATAAAATTTACGCTGTAAAGATCAACAAGACAAAACTGGTTCGCATTCCCGTCAAGACTATGGAAGAAATGGGACGCCTTGGATTTGAATTGGGTAACAGGCATCTTTCCCTGCAAATTACAGAAAAGGATGTCACCATTCCTTATGACGAGCCCACCTTCGAATACCTAGTCCGTTTGGGATTTCTCCCTCAGATTGTAGAAGATGTTTTTTCTGACTACATCGTCTGCAAGGCACACGGTGCAAGTAACGGTCACTCCCATAGTCACGACCATGACCATGAACATCACGAACATGGCCATCACCATGAACATCAACACTAGTACGTAAAATGCTCGCCACCCTTCGGATGATTCAAGTTTGCGACAGCCTCTTTCCCATTGGAGCATTCACACTCTCCAATGGTCTTGAGACTTTAATTGCTAACAAGACCATCACAAATGGAGACGCCCTCCAGGAATATGCTTCTAGTTTTTTAAGCGTGCTTCCCTACAATGATCTAGGCGTTATGATGCTCAGTTATGATCATGCCGCCGATTTTGACTACATTCAAAATTTAGACAGTTTCTCTATGGCCTTAAAAGCACCGGAAGAAGTCCGCACCGGCTCCAAAAAACTTTGTAGCAGATTTTTAAAAATCTATGGTGAATTTGAAGGTGCAAAAAACAACTGCTTTCCATCTCTGGACTTTTATCGAGATGAAGTTTTAAAAAATGGCTCTTGCATCGGAAACCACGCCATTGCAATCGGTCTCTTCGCAAACGACATCGGTTTAAACAAGGAAGAAGCCGCAAGCATTTACACCTACAGCTTGCTAAACGCCATTGTCACAAACGGCGTCAAGATGATTCCTCTAAGTCAGATGGTCGGCCAAAAGATTTTAAGCAATTCCCAAAAGAAAATCATCCAAGCCGTTCAGCGAGCCTGCACGCTGGACATGGATGACTTGGGCGTAGGCGGAACTGGCATAGATATTGCAGGAATGAAACACGAAGAACTTTATTCACGACTTTACATGAGCTAACGAGCAAAATATGAGTTATGTTAAAATTGGCGTAGGCGGTCCTGTTGGATCCGGAAAAACAGCATTGATAGAAAGACTTACTCGCAAGATGAGTAAGGAATACAGCATCTGCGTAGTAACCAACGATATTTACACCAAGGAAGATGCCGAATTTTTGATCAAGAATTCAGCCCTGCCTCCCGAAAGAATCGTCGGTGTAGAAACTGGAGGATGCCCCCATACCGCCATTCGTGAAGACTGTTCCATGAACCTGGAAGCCGTAGACGAAATGGCCCGCAAGTTTCCAGATGTCCAGATTATTTTTATCGAAAGCGGCGGAGACAACCTGTCGGCCACCTTCAGCCCCGACCTGGCCGACGCAAGCATTTATGTTATCGACGTTGCCCAAGGCGAAAAGATTCCCCGTAAGGGTGGCCCCGGCGTTATGCGTTCCGACCTGCTGGTCATCAACAAAACGGACCTGGCTCCTCTTGTAGGCGCAAGCCTTGAAGTCATGGCCCGCGATTCCGAACGGATGCGAGAAGGTCGCAAGTACTTATTCACAAACCTCATGAGTATGGACGGCGTAGATGAAGTCATTGCGTGGATCAAGAAAGCCGTACTTTTTGAAGGTATTTAGCCCGTCGAAACATTTACCATTTTTTAAAGGAGTCACTTATGGCATGTTTTGTTGTTCCTGCCGCAGAGGCGTTAATCACCACAGCCGTCACTTTGGTGGTTGAAAAAAAATTCCCCGATAAAGCCCCGTTGCAGGCTCCCCGCCGTTTATCAAAATTGCTGTGGGGCGGTTCCGCTCTGCTTGCTTTTGAGCACCTATGGCATGGAGAAATCCAACCTTTCTATCCCTTCTTGACAGCAGCCCAGGATCCCGAATCCTCGCAAGTCATGATTCATGAAATGTCCACTGTGGGCGTTGGGATGGCTTGCATGGTCACATTGGCGTGGGCGGCCTCCTTGATATTCCTAAAGGTTCGGAAACCATTAAGCAGCCACGCAACAGTCAACCATTCCAAGGGGGCTTAAAATGACTTTACTCATTACCGTTTTCGCAGCTATCATTGCAAGCCTTCTCTGGTTCAACCAGATAAAGACTCATGGCAAGGACACCATGAAGTATTCCACCCTCTGCTACATGTTCTGGGGCGCTTCCCTCATGTGGCTGGTAGACGCTATCGCTGAATACGTAGAACTTGGTGCAGAATACTTTACCCCTGCAGCAGCTGATATGCTGAACGACGCCTTCCTGGGTGTTTCTGTAGTGGCACTTGCACTCGTTATTTGGTTAGCACGTCTCCTCTGGTCCGCAAGAGACCTATGCAGAGCACACTCCGCATAAAGACTTGTCTGCGAAATGGCATGACCGAGATCGAGGACGCATTCTACACGTCCCCTTACAAGGTCATGCATCCGTTCCACAACGGAAAACATTCCGACATCATGATGATGGCAGCCTCCGCCGGACTTCTCGGCGGAGACCATTTTTCGTTGCAGCTTGAATTCGGCGAGGGTAGCGACGCCACATTTCTTTCTCAGAGTTACGAGAAAGTTTTCAATACCGACGGAAAAATTGCATCCAAGGATATCGACATCAACGTCGGGGCCGACGCCCGCGTCAATTACATGCCCTATCCGGCAATCCCTTTTGCAGGCAGCAATTATCAAAGCAATGTTCGAGTCCAGATTCATCCTTCCGCAACATTTTATTACACCGACATTTTCACTTGTGGCCGTACAGGCATGGGCGAATATTTCGCCATGGAAAAATTCCAGAGCAAGAGTCGCTTTTACGTGGGCGAACACTTAGCCTTTGCCGACCACACCCTGATTGATCCTAAAAAATTCGATTACACGAAAATCGGCTTTTGGGGCAATTACACCCATAACGGGATGTTTTTTGCGTACAGTCCCGAAAAAGAAATGCTTATCCAACTCAAAGAAAAAGTTCGAGAAATGGGCAAAAAAATTGATTGTGTTGTTGGAACATCTTTTGCAGAAAAAGGGTTAATCGTCCGCGCGTTAGCCATGCGTGGCGAAACTATCTGGGATTTTTTCCAGAACATACAAGGTTAAAACAGATCTTTCTCGCTAGCCTTTACAAACAAAAATTGTAAAACAACCAAGAATTGTATCTACATAATTCTTACGATAAAATTACCAGTTCGTCAAAAACGAAAAATTTGTTGGAAAATGTCTTAAAAGCAATTTGTTCAGCAAGCTTGGGGCGTTTAGGCTAGGCGTTTTTTCAATTTCATCGTAACATCACAGACTTTGGCACGGCTTTTGCACTTGTTAGTGCATGAACTGTGTGGAATCAGAAAACTCATTTATCAAATCCCTTTCGGCATTGTCGAAGGAGGAGTTCGAGCACCGTTGTAGGCGCTTGCATAACGTTCTGGACGAGAACGATCTTTCGTCCAGTTCCAGCGGCAGCCACAAGGGTACCGACCCCATCCCCTTGGTGATTTCGTCTGAGGAATGGAGCATCCTGGAAGCAGGCGTTGCTCAGAGAGCCAGGCTTTTTAACGCCTTGGCCCATGACATTTACGGCGATCAGACTTTGTGGAAAAAGGGTAAGTTGCCAGCCGCATTGTTGTTCGCCAATCCGGACTTTATGCAAGTGGCCTGGAAGGTAAAACCCGCCGGCGGCATCTTCGTGAATCTATCCTCAACAGATGTGGCCCGCCTCGAAGACGGCTCCTTCGTCGCCATCGCAGACCATTTGCAAGTGCCCGAAGGTTTAGGCCGCGCCCTGGAAAACCGCATTGGCGTCAGCCGCGCATTCCCGGAATTATTCCGCAGCATGCGTACGGAACGTCTGGCAGGTTTCTTCAAGAAGTTGCTGGATGGTTTAGACGCCATGCACGAGGATATTAACGCCCAAGGGCCTCGAGGCGACAGTGGAAAGGTTGTGCTTCTGGCCTCGGGGCCGGACAATCCCCGTCGTGCCGAAGATGCCATGCTGGCCCGCTACTTGGGAATCCCCCTGGTCGAAAACGACGACTTGGCCGTACGAAATTTGCAAGTCTACATGAAGACCTTGATGGGGCTGAAAAAAATCGGTACCATTTTCCGTCGTGTCGAAGATGGCATGTGCGATCCGCTGGAACTTCGCATTGATAGTGGCGAAGGGGCAGTAGGCCTGATCAGCACCGTACGCGCAGGGAACGTGGCCATCGGAAACTTCCTTGGAACAGGTGTTTTAGAAACGCCTATGTTCAAGCCCTTCCTCCCGGAGATTTGCAAGGAACTTCTCGGAGAAGAATTGCTCCTGAAGGATGTGGAAACTGTCTGGCTTGGAAACGCTAACGATATAGATCGTGTTCTTGCAGAACCCGAAAAGTGGATTTTCAAGAAAGCCTTTAGGGACGCTGGAAATTTCAAGGAGCCGGAGCCCAAGGCATACGCTTCCATGACCACAACGGCGCAGCTTGCGCTGTTGCAGGCTATCGAAAATTCGCCGGAACAATGGGTCGCCGAAAAGTCCGTAGACTTGGCAACAGTTCTAGCACACCGTCCAGGCGATGTCAGCAGTTCCGCAAGCATTGAACCGGCCGTTTCGCTGATGAGGTTCTTTGCCGTAAACACAGCAAAGGAAACTTCCGTAATGCCCGGCGGACTGGGGATCTTCCAGTTCATCGACAAGAACTTGGCAAACAGCGCCGCAGCAAGCATTTCAAAGGCCCACATCCTTGAACGCGATGTTGGAGAAAAGGACATCTGGGTGCTTTCCGAAAGACCTGTTGCCCACTTCTCTCTCCTGGCCCCGGCCGACCAGGCCATTACACCTTCTCGAGCAGGCGGTGATTTGCCCAGCCGCGCTGCTGAGAATTTGTATCGCCTCGGCCGGGACCTGTCCGCTTCCAACATGATGGCTCGTATTGCAAGAGGAATTGCAGTGCGACTGTCTGATGAATCCTGGACAGAAATGCCGGAACTTCCCTGGATTCTGAAAGCAGGCCTTTCCGATGAATCCCTGGCGAGAATGGCACAGGATCCGGAAAACGCATTGCGCTACTTCATCCTGAGAAAGGATAACCGTAACGGGATGCAATGTGTACTGACAGAAATTCGCGATCTGGCTGTTCAGTTGCGAGACAGAATTTCTGAAGATCTATGGCTTTACCTGAACGGATTCGGTGTTGCAGAAATGCCGGCGGGGGCAGGTGCAGCATCACTGTTGCCTTACCTAAAGGCAGTCTTATCAGACAGTGCTGCCGTGGCCGGGCTCGCAGCGGACTCCATGACGCGCGGCCACGAATGGCGATTCCTAGAAATCGGTCGACAGATAGAATGCGCCATTCGCACCTTACAGCTGATTAAAAGTCTGCTGTCTACGGCCCCCGCCGAAGAAATTGCAAACCTGCGCCTGTTGCAGGCCGTACTTGAAATTGGTGACGGTCTCATGACTTACCACCGTCGCTACGGCGGCCGTTTGCAAGTGGTGCCGGTATTGGACTTGCTGTTGTCTGACGAATCAAATCCGCGAAGCGTCGCCTATCAGATTGCACGCCTGCGTGAAGAAACGGAACACCTGCCAGGAAACCTCCAGGGAGAAGCCGCCTTCTCGCCTCTGGATCTTGAATTGATGCGAGTCCTTACGGATCTTCGTCTGGCGAACATCGAATCGTTGGCAGGAACTATCGGATATCAAAGGGAGAACTTAACAAGACTAGTTGACGAACAAATAAAGAATGTAGAACATATCGCAGAAATCATAAGCAGGCTCTACTTGAACCACGCTCCTCGCGCAGGAGTTATTCACGCCACAACCACAGAAGTGTCGGAGGTTTAAGATGCCTGTATATCAGATCGATCACGAAACAGTTTACGATTACCATCTGCCCGTTCTCTACAGCAATCACCTGGCCCATATGCTCCCCCGCATGGTCAGCCGGCAGAATTGGATTAGCCACAATATCGAAGTGGAACCCAATCCTACGGCACGCCAGGAAAGGTTGGACATTTTCGGAAACCGCGTTCTCGCCTTTAGCGTTGAAGAAGAACACACTCATTTCAGATTCAACACCACAGGCGTTGTAGAAGTCCGTGAAGAGGAACCGCCCAAAGCCGGAGAAACTATGCCCTGGGAAGAAGTGGCAAAAATTCTGGAACGTCCAAACAACGATGAAATTCTGGACGCGGCCATGTACGCCTACACTTCGCCCTTCGCCAACTTCGACGAATCTGTCAAGAACTACGCGCTGGAAAGTTTTGAACCGGGCCGCCCAATTTTTGACGCCGCCAAGGAACTGATGACCCGCATCTACACGGATTGCAAGTACACTCCCGGTGCCACAAGAATCGGCGCACAACCCCAAGAAATTCTTCGCGGGCGCAAAGGCGTCTGTCAGGATTTCGCCCACTTGATGATTGGTTGCCTAAGGTCACTGCATTTGCCGTGCCGCTATGTAAGCGGTTACCTGCGAACCCACCCGCCCGAGGGTCAGCCAAAACTTGTAGGCGCCGACGCCACACATGCCTGGGCAAGCACCTACATTCCCGGCCACGGTTGGGTGGAACTGGACCCCACCAACAATGTGCTGGGCGGCGAGGAACACATCATCCTCGCCTGGGGAAGAGACTTCGGTGACGTAAGCCCCCTAAAGGGCGTCATTACGGGCGGCGGCGATCACACCTTGAAAGTAGCCGTAAACGTAGACGAGAAATAAACCTCGTACCTGGAACCAGAAGCCTCGTACCTAAAAAACACACAAGGAAAACAGAACATGAAATTTGGAAACTACAATACCGAGGGCTTTTACGATGAGCTCTGCCTTCCCGATGGAACTCCCCGTCCGGCGGCAGAACCGTTGATCAGCCGCATCAACGAACTCCCCGAAGGAGAACTGCAGCGTCGTCAGAAAGTTGCAGAATCAGCCTTCTACGACAACGGCATCACTTTCGCCGTGTATGGCAACAAGGATGGTAAGGACAAGATCATCCCCTTCGATGTCATCCCCCGTATCGTCAGTGCCGCCGACTGGAAACATCTGGAAGCAGGTCTTAAGCAGCGTACCGAAGCGTTGAACTGCTTTTTGACAGACATCTACAACGACCGCAAGATTTTGCGCGACAAGGTTGTCCCCGAAAGTCTCATCAACACATGCACCGCTTACCGCCCCCAGATGGAAGGCTTCGTGCCGCCCAAGGGAATCTGGGCCCACATTACCGGTACCGACCTGGTTCGCGATACCGACGGCACCTTCTATGTTCTGGAAGATAACATGCGCTGCCCCAGCGGCGTGTCCTACGTGTTGCAGAACCGCCAGATTCTGAAGCGCACCTTCCCCCAGGTTTTCACTCACTGTTCCATCCGACCGGTAGACGAATACTGCACGCGTCTCCGCCATGCCCTGGAATACCTGGCCGAAGGCGTTGAAACCCCGAAGGTTGTGGTGCTGACCCCCGGCATCTACAATTCCGCCTACTACGAACATTCCTTCCTGGCACAGCAAATGGGTGTGGACTTGGTGACCGGCGATGACTTGGTAGTGCAAGACAAAAAGGTGTATGCACGAACCACTCGCGGCCTAAAACAAGTTCATGTAATTTATCGTCGTGTTGATGATGAATTCCTGGACCCGCAAGTTTTCCGCCCCGATTCCTGCCTGGGTGTTCCCGGTTTGATGGAAGCCTACAAGGCGGGTAACGTGGCACTGGCCAATGCGCCGGGTTGCGGTGTTGCCGATGACAAGGCTATATATACTTATGTACCGCAGATTATCAAGTACTACCTGGAAGAAGAAGCCATTATCCCCAACGTACCTACTTTCGTCTGCGAAAACCCCAAGCATATGCAGCACGTCATCGACCATATCGAAAACATGGTGGTGAAGGCCGCCAGCGAATCCGGTGGTTACGGCATGCTTGTAGGCCCTAAGTCCACTAAGGAAGAGTGCGAAGCTTTCAAGGAAAAGATCAAGGCCAATCCCCGTAACTATATCGCACAGCCCATGATTTCACTCAGTCGCGTCCCCTGCATTGTGGACGGCGGTTTTGAAGGTCGCCATGTGGATTTGCGCCCCTACATCGTGCAAGGCAAGGACACCTACATTCTCCCCGGTGGCCTTACCCGCGTGGCACTCCGCAAAGGTTCCATCGTGGTGAACAGCTCACAAGGTGGCGGCTGCAAGGACACCTGGGTCATCGCCGAAAACGAAAAGGCCCCAGAGTTGGGACAAGCCAGACAATGGATGGAACAACAACAACAGCAATAGTGGTTAGTAAGCAGTGGTCAGTAAACAGGAAAGCAGGAGAAGAACGTTGCCTGCAAATCCAAACCACTAACCACTAACCACTAACCACCAACCACTAATCACTAACCACTAATCACTAAAAATATGTTAAGTAGAGTTGCAAATTCCATTTATTGGCTTGCCCGCTATATTGAACGTGCCGAAAATGTGGCCCGAAGTATCGATGTCAATCTCCAGCTTCAGCTGGACTTGCCCGGCGAAGAACGCCCCTGGGAACCTGTAATCCAGACCGCAGGAAACGCTGACGATTTTTTCAAGAAGTACGCCCACGTTTCCATTGAAAACGCCCTGACGTTCCTTACCTTCGACAAGGAAAATCCCAGCAGCATTATTTCCTGCGTGGCTGCCGCCCGCGAAAATGCCCGCTGCGTCCGCGAAAGAATTTCTTCGGAACTATGGATTGCCATCAATCAGTTCTACCTGAAACTGAACGATCCTGAAATGTCCCAGCAGGCATTGGCTTCCCCCCATGCCTTTTACAGCAGCGTGAAGGAATTCAGCCAGCTGACGGTAGGTATCATTCAGGGCACCATGAGCCACGATGTCGCCTGGAATTTCGCCCGCCTGGGAACCATGTTGGAACGAGCCGACCAGACTTCCCGAATTCTGGATGTAAAATACTACATCCTCCTTCCGGATGTGAGCATGGTGGGCATGGCCATGGATACGGTGCAGTGGAATGCCGTTCTAAAAAGCGTCGGTGCATACGAAATGTTCCACCGTCGTAATTCCAACGTAACGCCATACAACGTAACGGAATTCCTGCTTTTGACAGAAGACTTCCCACGTTCCCTGCGCTATTGTCTGGAACAGGCTGAAATCTGTCTGAAGAACATCGCCTTCCCCGTAAAGAGCAACGCAGAATCCATTCGCCTTTTAGGAAAGCTCCGCTCCGATGTGGCCTTCACCACCATCGAGGAAATTATCCGGAAGGGTCTTCACGAAGAAATCGAACGGACTCAAATCAGACTTAGCGAATTAGGCACTCAGATCTGGAAGGATTTTTTCTGCTGATCCACACAGCAAAATGGGCGAAGGCCCGCGGCAGGGATTTGGTAACGCATGTCCCTGCCGTTTTTTATTTTTTGAACATCACCACGAAACTTTTGCCTTTGACGATTTCCTTTACGGTCACCTTTTCAAAGTTAGCATTGCTCCCCAGCGAAATCAAATCTTCAGGTTCAAATTTCTTGAACCCTTTTTTTGTGTAGGAAAGTTTGTCCAGCCATTCCTTGGTGTAAACCACATTGTAAAAAATGCCCCCCGGTTTCAGCACGTGGCGAATTTCAGAAAGGCCCTTTGCCGTATCATTCCAAAAATAGATGGTATTGATAGATGTAACCGCCGCAAATATTCCTTCGTCAAAAGGCAAGTCGCAGCAATCACCGATTTGCAAGTGAAGTTTTCCATCATCGGCAGCCACCTTGTTTCGCTCCATGGCGGCATTCACCATGTCTTCGGAAATATCAATGCCGTACAAGTCGCACTTGAACTTTCCATAGAGTCGCTGCAGCAAGCAACCGTTACCGAAACCGATGTCCAGAATTTTGTCGTCGGATTTCACATCCACAAGAGCCACCGTATTCTTGTACATGGCCCTGTTAATGACATTCATGATGACGCAACAAATCGCCCCCACGACACCGCGGGGATTCCCAAACTGACTACCGATATATTCAGAAAACTTGGACATAGGTTCAAACTTAATTTAAAGCGCCGTGTCCAGAACCATCATCAGGGAGAATCCTAAGGCAAAAAGCAAGGTCACACCGTCAAAGTGAACGCCTTCGTTAGCCTCGGGTAAAAGTTCTTCCACCACCACATAGATCATGGCGCCAGCAGCCAAGCTCAGCAAATAGGGCATCGCCGGCAAAACAAAACCAGCCAGAAGAATGGTAATCACCGCAGCACCTGCTTCCGCCACCGCAGAAATAAAGCCAAGTCCAAATGACTTCAGGCGAGTCTCGCCCTCCGCACGCAAAGGCAGCGAAATGATCGCGCCTTCCGGAAAGTTCTGCAAGGCCATACCCACAGAAACCGCCACCGCCGACGCCAAGGAAATTCCTCCCGCAGCACCCGCACTTGCCACATCGCCAGCACCAACTGCCCCGCTGATACCAGCAAGCCAACCCGCAAACACCACACCAATAGCCATTCCTTCGGGAATGTTATGGATCGTCACCGCCAACGCAAGCATTGTCGTGCGTTTCATTTTCACCCGCGGGCCTTCCGGCGAATCGCTACCCAAATGCAAATGGGGAGTAATCTTGTCAATCAAGAAAAGCAGAAGAATGCCCGCCCAAAATCCAGCCACCGGCGGAACAAAAGCAAGTTTGCCATAATCACCCGACGACTCAATGGAAGGTAGCAACAAGCTCCACACAGAAGCCGCCACCATCACGCCCGCAGCAAATGCCATCATGCCACGCTGCACCTTGGGGCGCAAATTTCCCTTCATAAAGAACACGCAGGCCGCACCAAGAACCGTCCCCAAGAAGGGAACCCCGATTCCATAAATCACAGGCAGGTAATGAGAAATGTCCATAGAGAGTCCTACAAGATATAAGTTCCAAAACGGACCTCAAATTTGAAGCCCACAAAATTTGCGTAGTTCATCCAGATTTCAGCACCCCATCAGTTCCTTTTCTTTGACAACAAAAGGAGAAACAAGGGCCACACCCAAATAACCACTTTTCGAGGCGCGGTCATTGTCCATGCGTCTTTGTTGAATTTCCTTGGTCTTTTCAGCCGAACAAAACATCCAACACAGACGAAATATCCCCAATTTTTTTTCATAATATCTAAATTAGCAAAATACAATTCCATAGTACCAACTAAAGCAAATTCCAGAAGTCACAGCCAGCATCAGGACACCCCTTTAACAGCTTTTCTTTTTTCAATCTTTGCCTACATGAGGTGTTTGGAATTCTATATAGCTGCAGTTACCGCTGCTCTACTTTTTGCGTCCTGCGACGATTCCACCAGCGTCAATTCTGCCACCGATTCTGAACAAAAAGAATTCACCAGAATCGACACGGTCTATGTCCGCGATACAGTAAACATCCGCGACACCATTTCTTCGAGCGACACGGTCACAGTCAAGGACACAGTCACTGTCAACGACACCATCATTGACTGCACTTCCAAAGACAACGGAGATGGTTCAGTCACCCTTACCTGCGGTGATTCTTCTCAGGTTCTTTATCCTGCTATTTGCAACGGCAGATCCTATGACGCCAACACTCAGATCTGCGACGAGGGAGAAATCAAGGACGTGTGCGCAGGCATCGTCTACGACAAGGAAGTTCAGCTTTGCGAAAACGGCAAACTTTACGACTATTTCACCGATCCCCGCGATAGGCAAGTTTATAAGATGGTCACCATCGGAGAACAAACCTGGATGGCCCAGAATCTGAATTTTAGAGTTGACTCCAGTTGGTGCGGCGGCGGAATCCACAAGTTCCCTATGACGTCCAGATGAAATCAGACTCTCTTTGGGAAAATAAAATTCACCCGGATACAAAACTGCCTGCAGGAATTCGCTTCAAAACATTATCAAATTCCAATAGTTCAAAAAACAACGGTCTGTTTAGAAACGACCCACACAACGCAATCTTCATTACTACGATGGATTTTGGCACAACACATTTCAACTACCAAGCCTTTTATGGTTACCACGTTGATGAGTTTGCTTACTACGTCCCAATCATGAATAGGGGTCATTTAAAGACGTCTGGAGAATCCGTCCGCTGTCTCAAGGACGAATCCAACTAGTTTGACTTTAATCCTCCGACAACACCCTCCTATTTTTTTATAATACAAATAAAGAATGGAGGTATTTACGGACAAAAGATTCGCATTCGTACTAGCGTCAGCCTTGACCGCAGTCCAGGCATTTGGTGCAACCTATTATGTAGCCGTTGACGGTAATGACAAAAGCAAGGGAACGAAGGAAAAGCCTTTCGCCACACTGAAACAGGCTAACTCCGTGGTAACTCCCGGCGATACCGTATGGATTCGCGGCGGCGTCTACGAAATGCGAGACACATCCTATTGCGAACGCGCCAGAATGTCTGCAGGAGTTTTGTTAACCACCAGCGGTGAAAGCGACGACAAGCGCATTCACTATTTCGCTTACCCTGGAGAACGTCCTATTTTCGACGGCACCAACCTTCCCATTGGCCAGGCTCTTGACAAAACCACGTCATCTACGGATCTGGAATACACTGCAGGCATTTTGATTTACGCCAGCTACTTGCACCTGAAGGGAATCGAAGTTCGCAACGTTCCCATGAAGCATAATTCCAATTCGGGCGTTTACGTTACCCGATGCAAACATGTGATTTTGGAACAGATGGAAAGCCATCACAATGCGGGTCCGGGATTCTTCGTGAACGAAGGCGGAAGAGGGCTCAACGGCGGTGGCCATCTATTCTTGAATTGTGATGCCCATGACAATTACGACCCAACAGGTCGTCAGGGCGATGGTGAAAATGCCGACGGCTTTGGCGTACATTATCAGTATGACGGCGACACCACAAAATTTTTCGGTTGCCGTTCCTGGTGGAACAGCGACGACGCCTACGACTTTATCAATCAGGAATTTCCTGTTGTTGTAGAAAACAGCTACGCCATGGGAAGCGGTTACAGTGACTATGGTACAAAGATGCCGAAAAACGGAAACGGTTCCGGATTCAAGATGGGCGAAAGCACATTTGGCGGCGGACACCATATCATTCGAAATAGCGTTGCCTGGAAAAACGAAACCTTCGGTTTTTACGCAAACTACACAGGCGCAGGAACTCAGTGGATCAACAACACGTCATTCAAAAATGAACAACGTGCTTTCAACATGGCATCTACCACATTCGATGCAGAAGGTCACCGTCTCGCCGATGTTGCCGTATTGACGGGCGATAACGCTCATGTACTGAAAAACAACATTGCTTTCCCAAATTTGAATTCCCAAGTTGGTGTATGCTGGGTAAAAATCGATGACAGCGACAAGGGGCATGACGAAGATTGTGCCGCAGGCGAAAATAATACCTGGAACTTAAAACTGGATTTAGACGAATCTGATTTCGAAAGTCTCGACGACCCCAGCATGACTGTAACAGGCGAAGACCTTTCCAAGATTCCTGGAATTTTAGGACCTAGAAATGCTGACGGAAGCATTCCCTACGTGGGCTTCTTGAGGTTGAAAAAAGGCAGCCGCGCTATTGACAAGGGCGAAGATGCGGGATTGGAATTTACAGGTAAAGCTCCAGATTTGGGTGCTTATGAATACGGTCTCAGTTCCACTAGCAGCATAAAGCCCATTGCAAAGAGCATCGCCAAGTCTCCGCGTATATGGGGGAACGTCACGGTCTTCGACCTGCAAGGCCGCTACCAGGGTAAATTTCAAGCAGAGCAACTGCACGGAAGATCCATCGCAGAAACTCTAAAGAGAAATTCACAATACCTAATCGCGAAATAAAATCGAGTAGCGTCAAAAAGGCGGTGGAAACAGGCAAAAACAAGCCTTTTCCACCGCCTTTTCATTACGTTACACTAAATCAAGCGGATAAAAACAGTTTTTTCAAAGGTCCAAAGCCTCCTAAAACACATTTCCCGTTCCCATCAAGGGCTAAAAACACAAACAAAACAACAAAAAGGCAGTGGAAATTAGAAAAAATCTCCGTTTACACCGCCTTTTTTCCCACACAGCCCAACCATCACTCTACAAACCGGCACCAGATATAAAAAGCAAGCGCAAAGAACAGCGCTATTGGGTGCCTGTACCGCATTCAACACGATGACCGTGGCTACAGACCAAGGCACCAACGCAATCACCGTAACAGCCGTATCATAAAGGTTCAGCGCCTGATTTTTGGCACCTAGATTTTCTGTCATCTGGTTTGTCAAAATGATGGTGAGGGTCTGATTGCAGACTACGCAGGACACCAGAGACGCACAAGCCAAAGTAGCCACAAAGGGATTGGTATTTTGGGACATTTTTTCGATTCTTGATTTGACAGGTTGAAGCAACGACGTACCTTTAAATATGCCGCCACAACAACCTGCGATTACAACAATCAAGAAAACATTTACCGTGGAGAGAAGACCTCCCCCATTTACCATCTTGGCAATTTCGGGAACAGTTGTTTTATAACCAAAAATGATTGATTTAAGTAAATCAATAAAAGTCTGATTTTCAATTACAAGCGCTAAAACAAAAGCCGAAGCAGAACTCCACAGCAGCACAAGACTAGTACGTACACGGGCTACAGAAAGCACGACAATCACCGCAGCCGGCATAAGGCTCCACAATGACAGCGAAAAATCCTTGGCAAAAAGTTCAACAACATTCGGGACCCCGGAAGCCCCTACAACACCCGAAGCACCCGCAACACCGGCTATAACATCAACATTCATCCCAGCCGCAAAATAAACCACACAGCTCATCAAGAACGGCAACCAAGTGGTCCTTACCATATCACGGATGTTCTGGTAAATATCCGTCTTCGTAATTCCCGCAGTCAAAAGCGCCATGGATGAAATGGGAGAAATTCTATTACCGAAATAGACGCCTGCCAAAACAGCGCCGCCGATCCACGCCGAATCCGAAACGCCATCCATCCCCATGGAACGTCCGATAGTCGCACAAATCACGCCCATGGTGGCCGCAGTTCCGAGAGCCGTCCCCGTCAAGAGGGACATGGCGGAATTCAACACGAAAGTCAGCAGCACAAAAATTTCAGGACGAATCAATTCCACCGCAAAACTGACCACCGTAGGGATCGTTCCCGCAGCACGCCACATAGAAGTCAAGAGTCCCAGCAGAACAAACAACAGCAGAATGCCGCGGGCCGTCTTCACGCCATTCCAGCACATTTTCAAAGTTTCGCGAAGGCCGCAACAACGCACACCGTAGCCCGCAAAAAGTACCAGCCCAAAGGCCAGCGCGTACAGCAAAGGAGCGCCCGTCAAAAGGGACGCAAACAACGCTACGCAGAAAACAGCAAGAATAATTAATTCAACCAAATCAACAGCCCTCAAAAAGGACTATCAATTTAGAAAATCGCTAGCCCTTGAATTTTTTCAGAACCAAGGCGCCGTTGTGTCCGCCAAAGCCAAGCGAAGCAGAAACCGCACAATCGATATTCCCAGCAAAACCCTTACCATCCACCAGGTTGATATCGCAGGCCTCATCCTGGTTATCGCAATTGATATTCGCAGGATAGAAGGAATCATGAATGGCCATGGTCGAAATCACCGCTTCCAAAGCGCCAGCGGCACCAATGCAATGGCCCGTCATCCCCTTGGTGCTGGAAATTTTCATTTTCATTTTAGCATGATTACCAAAAACATTCAGCAGCATTTGAGATTCCGTCGAGTCATTCATCACGGTAGAAGTTCCGTGAGCATTGTAGTAATCGACATCCTCGGCGAGAACACCCGCATCACGCAAGGCATGGCGTACAGCCCTGGCGCACATATCACCATTGGGCCTTGGTGAAGTAATATGATAGGCATCGGCGCTTGCACCATAGCCGGCCAACTCCGCATAAATTTTTGCCCCGCGGGCCTTGGCATGTTCAAGTTCTTCTAGAACCAGAACTGCACCACCTTCCCCCATTACAAATCCAGAGCGAGCCTTATCAAAGGGGCGGGAAGCCTTTTGCGGACAATCGTTAAAATGGGTCGTCAGGGCCCGCATACTGGCAAAGCCCTTAATAGCATAATCCGTAACGCAGCTTTCTGCACCACCGGCAAGACAGACATCCAGATCGCCATAGCGGATGGCCTTGAGAGCGGTTCCCACCGCGTCCGTCCCCGAAGCACAGGCAGACGAAACCACCCAGGCGCAACCTGTAATCCCCAGCTCCATAGAAACGTTGGCGACACATTCATTGGGAATAAGTCTCGCCACATCAAACGGAGAAATTTTTCTTTTTCCGGATTCCACATACAGATTGAAGGACTGGTCAATTACATCCATGCCGCCAATCGCACTTCCCGCAATGACACCCGTCTTTTCATCTTCAAGAATTTCACGGCTAAGATTCGCATCACTCACAGCCTCATGGGAAGCCGCCAGAAGGAACTGAGTAAAGCGTCCCATGCGAGAAGCCTTCTTCGGAGAAATTCCATGGTCAGCAGGATTAAAATTTTTCACCTCGGCCGCAATCTGCACCGGGTTAGAAGTCGGATCAAAAAGAGTTATCCTTTCAACACCACATTTACAATTCTTAATGGCATTCCACAATTCGCCTACATTGTGACCGAGAGGTGAAACGGCACCCATACCTGTAATAACAACTCTTCTTTTTTCCATTTAAAGAAAGATACTACAGATTTACCATTTTCAACACCTTGTTGATTTTAACTTTTTTTCTTTAAATCAACACTTGGGTATTGCTTTGTTGGTTTTCCGGCAATGAAACTAATTATATAACTGGACATCGTGGGGAGAGATATTTTCGCACCTTCTTCAAGCCAGTGAATAATCATGTAAATAATTCCCGACACCTTGAACACAATGCGATAATAAACGTAATCATTCAAGGCAGCCCCTTTTTCCTTATACCAGTGACAGTTCTGCTTCCAGATAGTTTCAATCATCAGCTTTACAAAAGTTCCGCCATAATCCGTCTTCATCAAGGTTAAGAAAAATCCGTCATTGTCGCGATAGTATTGAAGCATGCGCGTCATGGCGAGGCCAGGATTGTTCTTTTCTAAAAAGGCCTTCATAAAATCACAGGAGGCGTCAACCGTGTCAAGCACCATTTCTTCAAGCAGAGAATCTTTATCCTGATAGTGATTATAAAAAGTCGTGCGGTTAACTTTCGCCCTCTCACAAATAGAGCAGACGTTGATCAAGGAAGCATCACCTTCCTTAAGCAAGTCGACAACCGCTCCTTTCAGGACTTTCTTCGTCTTTAGAACCCGTGAATTTTCTTTCATTTTTTGCATCTGTATAATTATAATCTCTTCGTCCGTTCTTTGTCAACAAAACTTCAAAATACCACGCCGAGAGTTTTCTAAATTCATTAAACAAAAACGTTGGCTTAAGGTAAAACATGTCAATTCTTAACGATTTTACAGATGATGTTTTGCAGGGTATGCAAGAGGCTCACACCTACCGAACCATGCGACTTTTAGAAAGTCCCGAAGCCAGTCACGTTCAAATTGCTGCAGGCGCGCAAAACGCGTCCGATACAGTAAAGAGCACTCTTCTTCTCGCCTCCAATTCCTATCTGGATTTATGCAACGAGCCTTCTCTTAAGAAGGCCGCAGCCGACGCCGTTTTGAAATGGGGCACAGGTAGCGGCGGCGCACGCCTTACCACAGGAAACAAGACTCCCCACGAAGAACTGGAAAGCGTCCTGGCCAACTTTAAGGGCGAAGAAGCTGCCATTACGTTTGGCACCGGCTACATGGCAAATGTCGGAGTAATCTCGGCACTATGCAGCAAACAGGTTTATGAACGTCAAGACGAAAACGGCATCCCGTCAAAAATAATCAGCGAATGTATCGTCTTTAGTGACGAACTGAATCACGCCAGCATCATCGATGGCATCCGACTTTCAAAAGCCAAATGTATTGTCTATAAGCACAATGACATGGCAGACCTACAACGAGTCATTAGCGAAGCCCGCGCAGCACAGCCCTACGAAAAAGTAGCAACCCGCCTCCTCATCGTGACCGACGCTGTTTTCAGCATGGATGGCGATTTAGCAAATCTTCCGAAATTGCAAAAAATCGCAAAAGAAAACAATTGCCTCCTGATGATCGACGAAGCCCATGCCACAGGTGTTATCGGCAAAACAGGCCGCGGCCTTGCAGAACATTTTAACGACATGGGCATTCCCTGCGAGCACGCCGATGTTACCGTAGGCACCTTGAGCAAAGCCATTGGATGCGAAGGCGGTTTCGTTGTGGGCAAGCAGAAACTCATAGACTTTTTACGCAACAAGGCTCGCAGTTTTATTTTCACCACTGCCATGTCCCCAGCCATGGCACAAGCCGCCGCAAACAATCTGAAGTTCATCGAAAACCATCCGGAACGCGTTTTGCAACTTCAAGAAAATGTGAAAATTTTCTGGGACGCTCTTCAGAAGGCCGGAACGATTCCCGACAGCAACCAATCTGCAATCGCCCCGCAATCCGCAATCATCCCCATTATCATTGGTGACGAAGCCGCAGCCCTCCGCGCCTCCGCAGAACTTCTGGAAAAGGGAATCTTGATCCCCGCCATCCGCTACCCCACCGTAGCCAAGGGCCAGGCTCGTTTGCGCGCCAGCCTCATGGCCACTCACACGAAAGAAGAATTACAAGACGCAGCAACGGCAATCGCTGCAGTCCTAACCCGCCCCCACTAAAACTACCAACTTTCTACCGTCTACTTCTTACTAACTATGAATGGTTATTTCGTAACAGCAACAGGAACCGACGTCGGCAAAACTTTTGTAACCGCCCTTCTCGTAAAAAAATGGCGTGACTCAGGAATTGATGCAGGCTACTATAAGGCAGCACTCAGCGGAGCTGAACTACGCGACGGCAAATGGATCGCCGGCGACGCCGACTACGTAAAACGAATCGCCAACCTCCCCGACACTCAGGAAGAATTGGTCAGCTACGTCTACAAGGAACCCGTTTCCCCGCATCTCGCCACCCGCATGGAAGGTAATCCCGTAGAACTCCCGCAAGTCCGTGCCGACTTTGACAAAGCCTCCCACCGACATGATTTCATTTTCGCCGAGGGAAGCGGTGGCATCATCTGTCCCATCCGTTACGATACCCCCAACGCAGACGCAACTAGCGGCAAATCCAGCGAGCCTCAAAAGCTGTTCCTGGCCGACATCATGAAGGAACTGAATCTTCCTCTGCTGATTGTCACCACGGCAGCCCTAGGCAGTATCAATTCCTGCGTTCTGACAGTGGAATACGCAAGAGCCCGCGGTCTTCAAATCCGAGGCATCATCGTAAACCGTTACGGTATCAGCGGCAACATGCAAATGGAAGACGACAACATCTTCATGATGCAGGAACTGACTGGATTTCCCATTCTTGCAAAAATAAAAGAAGGCGATACCGACCTAGGCACCGCCCCCTTTTAATTAAAAGTCAGCTGTACTAGTCTAATATATTTCTATTTTCATCAAACCATTCCAGGAAGGAATGCTGCTCTCCGTTGGCTTTATAGCCCGGGAATGTTTCAATGCAAACCGCATGGATGCTGTTGAAGATACTCTTTTCGATATTGGGGTTGATCTTCTTCAGATTCTTCAGCAGCTCCTTGATTTCCTTGCGCTTGCTGTTGCTGGAACCATCGTCGTTCACCACCGTGTTTAAAGTAAGGCGGCAGGCACACTGGATAAATTCAAGTTCGTTATAGTTACGCCAGGCAATAATATCCTGCTCGTGAATACAGTACATGGGGCGAATGAGTTCCATGCCCTCAAAATTCTGACTACGAAGTTTCGGCATCATACCCTGCAATTGCGAGCCATAAAACATGCCCAAAACCGTAGTTTCGATAACATCCGAAAAATGATGGCCCAAGGCAATCTTGTTGCAGCCCGCATCCATAGCCATGCGATACAAATGACCACGGCGCATCTTGGCGCACAAATAGCAAGGCGACTTTTCAGTCTTGTAGGTCACATCAAAAATATTGGTATCAAAAATCTGGATGGGGATTTCCAGAAGAGCGGCATTCTTCACAATCTGGGCGCGGTTTTCGGCATTGTATCCGGGATCCATCACCAAAAACTGAATTTCAAAATTGCAATCGCTATGACGCTGCAGCATCTGCATCAGTTTCGCCAGCAGCATGGAATCCTTGCCGCCAGAAATGCAGACTGCAATGCGGTCCCCTTCCTCAATCAGCTTGTAGGTTTTAATGGCATTAATGAAGGGCGTCCACAGACGTTCACGATAAGTGGTCGAAATGCTCCGTTCCACTTTCTGCACATACGTAAGTTCACGCTTAGCCATTCCGCTGCCTCCCGCAAATATCCTGCATCACCAAGCCGGCAATGGTAAAACCGAAAATAGCCACGGCGTGGGCCATGGTCCCGTTATAGGCCACCTTGTGAAACTCTGCAGGAGCGCCATCATTTTCGGGAATGCCACCTAAATTTTTCAGCAGTTCCTCGCTGTACACGCACTTGATTTTTTTAGACGGGCGCAATTGTTTTTTCTTGAACTTGTCGCGAAGGGCGCGGGCCAACGGGCACCCCTTCACATCCCAGAATTCCGCCACATGGATTTTTGTAGGATCCATCTTGAGGGCAGCCCCCATGGAAGCGTAGACCTTGGCCTTTGTTTTAGAAGCCGCAAGCATCAAGTGCATCTTGTTTTCGAGACTGTCGATGGCATCGATAATGACATCATAATCTTCAAGATGAAAAGAGGCTGCTGTTTCTTCGCTATACAGTTCCGCACGAGTCTCAATTTGAGCATCCGGATTAATTTCAAGCAGACGCTGTTTTAAAACTTCAACCTTTACCTGGCCAACCGTCTTCGTGGTTGCCATAAGTTGGCGATTCACATTGGTAACGCTCACGTTATCGGAGTCCACCATGGTCAAGTGATGAATACCTGAACGCACCAAGCTTTCGGCGCACCAACTTCCCACGCCGCCAACACCAAAAATAATCACACGCTTTTGCGCAATGACATTCATGGTTTCATCGCCCACAAGGCGAATAGTGCGATTGAAAATATCGGTATTCAGAGGCATGACGTAAATTTAAAAAATACGTCCGTTATTCCTGAACAGCCTTCCCAGAAGTATATGTCTGCAGATACTCTTCCAATTCGCGAATATAGATTCGGCAAATGGTGCTGAGCATAAAGTTCTTCTTGGTAATGTAGCCGATTTCCATGGTACGGTCATCTTCGCCCTTGGCATCCTTAAAGGGAACAGCTACATAATCGGATCCGTTGATTTCTTCGCTGATAATGCCGGAGCAGAGAGTGTAACCATTCAGGCCCACCATCAAGTTCAGCATGGTGGCACGGTCATTGGCCTTGATGGTCTTATGATATTCATTTGTACTTAAAATTTCTTCAGCGAAATAATAGTTACCGCTTTCGCTCTGCTCAAAAGAAAGGCAGGGGTATAGGGAAAGATCATCCAGGTTCACCGACTTCTTATTTGCCAGCGGATGATTTTTCCACATGTAGGCAAAGGCATGGCAATCAATAAGCTTATGGAATTCCAGGTCGTATTCCTTCAACAGATAGTTGATGTACTTGCGATTAAAATCGCTAAGGTACAAAATACCGATTTCGCTGCGCAGGCCGGTAACGTCATCGATGACATCCTTGGTCTTGGTTTCGCGAAGGGCAAATTCGTAATCATCAATGTTGAACTTTTTCACCATTTCCACAAAAGACTTCACGGCAAAGGAATAATGCTGGGTAGAAACAGCAAACTTTTTCTTCTTCTGTTCTTCCTTGCTGTAACGTTCCTGGATGGTTTCGTAATGGTGGTAAAGCTCGTTGGCGTGGGCAATGAATTCTTCACCCTCGGGAGTGAGGGTCACACCGCGACTGGAGCGATTAAAAATCATGATGCCAATTTCATCTTCCAGGTCGTGGATAGCCGCAGTCAAAGAAGGCTGGGAAATAAACAGGGCTTCAGCGGCCTTGTTGAAGGAGCCAACTTTTGCGATCCCAATGGCGTAGCGAAGTTGTTGAAGGGTCATGATTTCTCCAGATAACAAATTCAAACTACAATAAATATAGTTAAATAGATTTAATTTCCCTATAGTTTCAATAGGAATATTTTAAAAACACACTTATTTTCGACGTTTCAAACCAGCCAAGGCGAACAAAAGCGACACAAAAATTCCAATATGAGGCAAATATGCAGGCGTCACAAAATTCACAGCCGAAGAAAGTATGGCAGGGATCAGCCCAAACAAACCGCCAAGGCAAACTCCAGTGTACCACAGAGGCTTACGGATTTCAAACTTCTTATGGGATATGACAGCCACCGCCAAGGGAGCCACAATTCCCGGCGTGTAGACAGAATAAGCCATGGTCAAAAGGCCGATAATATCCTTTCCACCTAAAGCCAAAACCATGGCAACCAAACCAATGACCACCACAAGAATTCTCACCACGGCGATGCGGCGGGTATTCAAAATGTCGCTTCCGAAAATAGCCGCAGAATTTATAAGGCAAGTATCTGCAGAAGACAACAACGCCGAAAGAAGCCCCACCGACAAAAGCGCAGCCAAGGGCAAAGGCAAAACGCCAGAAGCCAAACGGAACAAGGCATTGGTCTTTGAGCCCGCCACATCAGGAGCATACTGTGCCGCCCACATTCCCAGCAATACAATAATCACGCTAAAAATCAGAATGGCGAAACTTCCCGCCACCACAGCCTTTCGGGCCGCCCCCGCATCTTTCGCCACCAAGTTTCTTGAAATTACGTCAGGTCCCAAGAAGTAGGCCCCGCCCACAGTAAAAAGCATCATGGCAAGATCAGCAGCACCAAACTTTTCATTCAATAACGAAAAATCGAAATTTGAAATTCCAGAAGCGGTCGCAGCAGAAACATCCGCAAATCCACCAAGCAAATAAATCGCGGAAGCAGCAAAACCCAGCGTCAAAATCCCAAACTGCAAGGCATCAGTACGCACAACAGAAAGTTGCCCGCCCAGCAAGGTGTACACAATAACGATGGCCGCCGTTACAACCACCGACAAAGCACCTGCATCATGACTTAACACCAGTCCAATAAATCCAGCTACCGCAGCAAACTGAGCCGCAATAATTCCAACCCAGGAAACAGCAATAATCAGGCCTACCAATTTTCGGCCAGTCCTATCTACTGTTTTTTCCGCAAGTTCCGGAAGGGTACGCACATCAAGATCGTGAATTGGTTTGCTTAAAAAAGCAGCCTGAAACCAGAAGCCGACGGCACCTACACCAAGCCACCAGAACGCCGCAAAGCCGATGGATTCCGCACGGGCAGCAATACCGATTGTGGCGCTAGCCCCGAGGACCGTGGCCATCAAGCTCGTAAACACAAAAGGGGCGGTCTGACGTCGACCAGCCACCACATAATCATCAAAATTCTTCACCTTGAACAAATCGCAAATGCAGATAAATCCAAGGACGAAGAAATATATTAGAAGAAGCTTCACAGCGAGATTCCCTTACAATTCCACGACGAAATATAGGTTATTCTCCAAGGCACATATCCACGAAGTACTGGTGAATACGAGTGTCCTCGTTCAGCTCCGGATGGAAAGAAATTCCAAGCTGATTCTTGTAGCGGGCAGCAACGATTTCGCCTTTTACCTCGGCAAGGATTTCCACACCATCCCCAACTTTTTCGATCAAGGGCGCACGAATGAATGTCATGGGAACCGTAGCTTCATCCGTAATTCCACGGAAGGCTCGCTCCGCGAAGAAACTTCCCAGCTGACGGCCGTAGGCATTACGCCGAACAGTCACAGGCAAGGTACCGAAATACACATTGCCGTCATTGCTCAAACGTTCCGCCAAGAGAATGAGACCGGCGCAGGTTCCAAAAACAGGAAGCCCATCCTGAATCAACCTCAACAGCGGTTCGAACATATCCAAATCCCGCAACAGCTTGCCCTGCACGGTGCTTTCGCCACCGGGGAGAATCAGACCGTCGAAAGGACGATTCGAAGGTCGGTTTGATCCTGCGGGAGCTTCCAGGTCCGACTTCTGCCGGATTTCAAAGGTCTCTACGCCAAGCTTTGTGAGAATCTGTTCGTGTTCAATAAACGCACCTTGTACCGCCAGCACACCGACACGCAGGGGACGAGCCGCTGCCGGGTTCTGTACAGTTTTGGTATCGCTCATTATTTACCTCTTTCAGCCATGAGGAGTGCGATTTCCTGTTCGTTGATGCCCACCATGGCTTCGCCCAGGTCTTCGGAAAGTTCAGCAATGAGCTTTGCATCCTTATAGTTGGCCACTGCCTTCACGATGGCCTGAGCGCGCTTCACCGGATTGCCAGACTTGAAAATACCAGAACCTACGAACACGCCTTCGGCACCCAGCTGCATCATGAGCGCAGCGTCTGCGGGAGTTGCCACGCCACCAGCGGCGAAGTTCACAACAGGCAGTTTACCGTTATCGTGAACGTACTTTACCAGAGCGTAAGATACCTGAAGTTCCTTGGCGCGGTTGTACAGTTCGTCTTCACGCATAGAAGTGAGGCGAGCGATTTCCTGCTGCATCAAGCGCATGTGGCGAACAGCCTGGACAACGTCACCCGTACCCGGTTCACCCTTGGTACGGATCATGGAAGCACCTTCTTCGATACGGCGGAGAGCTTCACCCAAGTCCTTGGCTCCGCAAACGAAGGGAACCTTGAAATCGCGCTTGTTGATGTGGTAAATATCATCGGCCGGAGAAAGAACTTCGCTTTCGTCGATGTAGTCAATTTCAATAGCCTCAAGAATCTGAGCTTCGGCAAAATGACCGATACGGCACTTAGCCATCACCGGAATAGAAACAGCTTCCTGGATACCCTTGATCATCTTCGGGTCACTCATACGGCTCACGCCACCGGCAGCACGGATATCAGCCGGAATACGTTCCAGGGCCATCACGGCGCAAGCACCTGCAGCTTCTGCAATCTTTGCCTGTTCCGGAGTGGTTACGTCCATAATCACACCACCCTTCAGCATCTGAGCAAGATTCTTGTTCAATTCGTAACGTTCTGCAATGTAATTCTGTTCAGACATTTTTTACCTCACTTTTAAAAACAGCACAAAAATACCCTAAAAACTGACCTCTTTAAATATTCAATTTTCTATTATTTTAACAAGACCAGAATAAGACCAGTTTAGGACCAGATAAAAATGCTTAGCTACAACATCGAAAACGTGGGCAGCGATACCCTCTACCACTTCCTTTATAAGAGTATCAAGAATGATGTTCTGAACGGCAAGTTGGAAGCCGAAGAGAAATTACCGTCTAAACGTTCTCTGGCAAAGCAAATGGGCATCAGCCTCATTACCGTAGAAACCGCCTACAACCAATTGCTGGCCGAAGGTTACATCTACACGGAACCTCGCAAAGGCTATTTCGTATCCAAACTGAAAATCGCCCAGACTGAAATCAAGCACGACTTCAAGGAATCCCGCGAAGCTCGCAACACTCAGAAATTTGATTCCCTGGTTCAAAAATCCCGCAGCGCAAAACAATCCAAGAAACACTTCGTGGACTTCTCCAACAATTTGGGAAATCCCGAAATGTTCCCCTTCAGTACCTGGGCAAAAATCACACGACAGGTCCTTTGCGAAAATCAGATGGAACTTCTGGAACGCGCTCCCTACGGAGGCGTATACCCATTGCGTAAGGCTATCGCCGACATGCTCAATGGTTTCCGCAATATGAACGTGGATCCGGAGCAGATTATCGTTGGCGCAGGAACAGACTATCTGTACGGTCTCATCGTCCAAATTCTGGGATTTAACAAGAAGTACGGCGTAGAAGATCCCGGCTACAGCAAGATTTCAAAAATCTACCGCAAGATGAATGTCACTTGCAATTTCATTCCGCTGGACGACTCCGGAGTCATCATCGACCAGTTGGAAGAAACCTGCACCGACGTCATTCACATCTCCCCCAGTCATCATTATCCCACAGGTATTGTGATGCCTGTAAGCCGCCGTTACGAACTGCTGAGCTGGGCCGCCAAATCCAGCAACCGCTACATCGTAGAAGACGACTACGATAGCGAATTCCGCATGACCGGTCGCCCTATCTCCACGCTGCAAAACATTGACGTATCCGATAAGGTCATCTACATCAACACATTCTCCAAGACTCTTACATCTTCTGCGCGAATCAGCTACATGGTGCTGCCCAAGAGCCTTGCCCAAAAGTACAAGGAGGAATTTTCCTTCTACACCTGCACCGTTTCTACCTTGGAACAGCTGGTGCTTGCAAAGTACATCAGCGACGGCTCCTTTGAAAAGCACATCAACCGCATGCGCAACGCCTACCGCGGCCGCCGCGACACATTGCTCCAAGCCATCCGCAAAAGCAAACTGGCCGCCATCTCCACCATCGCTGAAGAAGACGCCGGCCTCCATTTCATCTTGAAAATCGACACCGCCCTTTCCGACGAAGAATTCTGCAAGCAGGCAAACGAAAAAGGCGTTCGCATCGGCGCCCTCTCCGATTACTACACAGAGGCCACCCCCAGCGAGCACCAGTTTATCATCAACTACTCCGACCTCCCCGAAAACAAAATCGCAAAAGCATTGAATATTTTGTACGAAGTTGCCATTGAAAAATCGTAATTTTTACACATAGAATTTCATCTAGAGGAATTCTTATGAAACTTGAAGGCGTTGCAAACGTACGCGATCTTGGTGGCATTAAAACTATCAGCGGAAAGACTGTGAAGAGCAATCTTCTTTTCCGTTCCGCAAACTTGTCCAAGGCGTCCGAAAATGACGTAAAGCAACTTCAAGGACAGAATCTGAAACTGGTTTGCGACTTGCGTACCGAAACGGAACGCAGCAGCGCCATGGACGTGGAAATTCCCGGCGTAGAAAACATTTGGTTTAATGTTCTCGGTCAGTTTCCCCAAAAAACAGACAAGCCTTCCTCTGCACAAGTCGGCCTGGACATGGTGAAGGTCATGAACCCCAACACCTTCAGCCCGGAAGTTGCCGTAAAGATGATCGAAATCGTCAAGAGCGGCATGTTCGATGCCATCCTAAAAACTCAGGGAGGAACCATTCTTTGGCACTGTTCCCAGGGCAAGGACCGCGCAGGTCTCGCCGCCGCGTTTATTCTGTTTGCGTTGGGCGTAGACGAAAAGACCGTCATGGAAGATTTCAACAAGTCCAATGAATCTTACCAATCCATGATTGACGCAGCCCTGCAATTCGCCAAGTCCCAGAATCTTTCGGAACAACATCAAGGCGTCATCAAGGCAATCCTTGGCGTCAATCCCGATTACCTGCATAAAGCCCTAGACTTCATCAAGGCCAACTTCGGCTCCATGCAAAAGTACATGGAACTAAAGCTGGGCCTTACCGAAGACAAAATCCAGAAACTGAAGGAATACTATCTGCAATAAAAAAAGAACTCCCAGGCGGATTTCATTACCCGGGAGTTCCCTTTGTTGTACGGATTTTTAGTTTTCAGAGATTATTTCAGGAACAGATATTCCAACGTTTCCGTCTTGATCTTGATATTCTTTTCGTGGGCGTAAAGGTACAGGAGTGCAGATCCCACGCCAGCTGCGCCATCGTAAAGGCCTGTGTAGGTTTCCACGAAGCCCGGAATCTTGCGGGTCCAGGCAGCATACCAGCGACGGCCCTTGTCATCGTTATAGGAATCGCCCAGCAGCTTATCGGCAGTAACCTTCGCCTGTTCGATGTAGGAATCCTTTCCAAGAACTTCTGCAGTCTTTACGAAGTGAGCCAAAACGCCCGGGGCACCGCAGCAGAGGCAGTAACTGTTCCAGTACCCCGGAGTATGTTTCAGCGGAGCACCAGCCTTCAGAATCCCCTTGGTCAGAAGGTCAACCCACTGGAGATTTTCCTTATCGCCGGTCACGTCGTAAAGTTTGCGGAACAGGATCGAGGTTCCCACAGGGCCATGGCAAGTGGAAAGGTAATAGAAGTCATGGAAACGTCCTAATTCAGGATTGTAGAGGTACGGGATTAACGCTCCATTTTCGTCACCTTCTGCAATAGCAGCCAGGAATTTCACAACTTCGTTCGCCTTTTCAAGATAAGCAGGATCCTTGGTTTCTTCGTAAAGAAGAACATTCAAGAAAGCCGTTCCTGCAGCGCCGTGACTGAAATTGGGGAAAGCGGATTCCCTGGATTTCCAGCCCACCAAAGTCAGATCCACATTCTTGTAATAGATGCCGCCTTCCTTGGCGTGAACAATGCGGGTATCCGTAAAGGCAACTACCTTCTTCGCGGCTTCCAAATACTTTTCATCGCCTGTCTTACGATAGACATAAAGGAAGAAGAAAGCATAGGAACCGTCAGCCATCAGGTCAGCTTCTGTCGACCAATGCAGAATCGTACCGTCATCTTCGCCAGCCTCAATGGAATCATCGGCTGCCTTGATCAAGAAATCACGATAGCGCTTGTCGCCGGTATGGTCATAAAGCTGATCCAGGAAGATTGCCTGGCCGGCAGGAGAAGCATACACACTAGTGCCCCATCCCTTCACAGGCCACACACCGCCATCCGCCCCATTCAAGACGTTGGAAAAGAATTCGGGACCTTCATAAGTATTCAGCAGATATTCTGCAGCATCCTTGGCTTCCTGCAAATACTGTTCATCCTTGGTCACTTCAAAAAGTTGCAAGAAGAACTGGCCAATGCCTGCGGAACCTGCGTAAAGACTCTTGGGAGTCACAATCAGGTCGCCCACATATTCGTTGCCCGGTTCCGGACTTACCTTCCAATATTTACCCTGGGGAGTAACAACTTCATTGGAACGAAGGTACTTTACAATCTGAAGGACAGATGCCAAATAATCATCGGTAGACTTCGCCGGATTTAAAGCAAGATTTTGAACAAAATTCAATTTCATTAACGAGCCCTCCCATAATTACTTCTTTCTCTTATAGAGTTCGGTGGACAGATACTTGTAACCGTTATCCGGGTAAATCACAACGATGTTCTTGCCTACTGCTTCAGGGCGCTTTGCAATTTCGATTGCGGCTGTAAGTGCAGCCGCTGCAGAAGTTCCAAGGAAGAGGCCGTCAGTCTTTGCAGTTTCCTGAGCTGTCTTATAAGCGTCTTCAGCCTTGACATCAATCACCTCGTCGAATTTAAAGCCATTGTTTTCGTTAGTCTTGATCAGGGTGGGGATCAAAGGATCAGCCACACCGCTCAAAGGCAAGGTTCCATCCACAATGTGACCTGTAAAATCAGGGCTATCCGGGCGGGAACTCTTTGCAGCCTGAACACCCACGATTTTCACGTTAGGGTTCTTTTCGCGGAGATAGCGGCCGGTACCGACAATAGTACCAGCAGTACCGCCCATTGCCACAAAGTAATCCACCTGACCATCCGTATCCTTCCAGATTTCAGGACCGGTGGTATTGTAATGGAATTCCTGGTTTGCTTCGTTTACAGTCTGACCTGTATAATAGAAGCCCTTTTCATTTGCGATGCGCTTGATGCCGTTAATGAGATCATCCAACACAAGGCCAGTCTTTTCAAAATCCTTCACTTCATCGATGTCGTAAAGAGTATGAAGATCAAGGCCATAGCCTTCGAAAATCTGGGTACGTTCAACAGTGGTACCCGGCTCCAGGTAAGGAACGAATTCGTAACCAAGCGCATGACCGATACCGGCAAGACCAATACCCGTGTTACCGCTAGTCACATCGATGAGGGTATCGCCCTTCTTGATGAGACCGCGACGTTCGCCATCCTGAATGAGAGCCAGAGCAAGGCGGTCCTTCACGGAGCCAGTGGGATTCAGGTATTCAAGCTTACCAATGATGTGAGCCTTGAGACCATGCTGTTCTTCGTAATTGGAAAGTTCGACAAGGGGAGTGTTACCAACGAGTTCTGCAATAGACTTATGAATATTAGACATGTATGAAATCCTTTTTTGCGATTTACGCCATTAAATTTTTTTGCTTTAATTTTTTAGTTAGGCCTTACCACTGAGCTTCACCATAAAGGCTTTCCTTATTATCATCCTTGGTGATGGAGTAGCCGGCATCAATGGGCAACTTGATTCCCGTAATAGCGCTGGATTCATCGCTTGCCAGAAAGTAGGCGCCAGCGGCAATTTCTTCAGGTTCAATCCAGCGATTCAAAACCGTGCGATCTTCCTGAATCTTACGGACCTTGGGATCCGAATAATCGTACTTGATGGCCATTTCAGTCTTAGTGCATCCCGGAGCCACCGAGTTTACGCGAATGCCGAATTTGCCCAGGCGGAATGCAGCGGCGCGAGTAAGGCCATCTACAGCAGACTTGGAAATTCCGTAAGCGAAGGGAGACCATTCTGCAAAACTTGCAACGAAGCTGGACACGTTCACAATGGATCCCTTGATTCCCTTTTCAATGAACACATTGGCCACATGCTGGATCAGGTAAGTGCTTCCCCACAGATTCACGTCCACCACCTGCTTCACCAATTCCGGATCATAATTCAGGATGCCCTTGCGGTGGCCGGTAATGCCTGCGTTGTTGAACAAGGCGTCGATGCGGCCAAAATCCTTGGCAACCTGGTTGATCACATCTTGACCCTGCTTGAAGTTGGACACGTCCAGTTCATAACCGATAATATCGTTATGGCCGGCAGCCTTCAACTTTTCAACCTGTTCGTCAAGTTCCTGTTTCTTGATATCGGTGGCGGCAACAGCCCAGCCTTCCTTAAGGAACTTCTTAACCGCAGCAAAACCAATTCCCTGTGCAGCACCAGTAATAACAACAACTTTCTTTTCACTCATTTTTTCAATTTCCTTTTTTTGATTTGACAATACCCAGAAACCGGTTCGTTAAACCTTTTTTGTACCGTTGAGTATTTTTATTTGATTCTGCCCGACACTGTGTCGGGGCTTTCGTCCTATTTTTTTTATAACTACTTGCTACGGCCAAATCATCAAGGACTTTTGAAGTTTGAGTCAAGCAGCTATTTTATTTTCAGAATGCCCTGGGGCATTCGACAGTCACTACACATAATGAACTCCTTCGAATGCTTAGGTGAACTTGAAGCTATTCTCTAATTCCCTATCAATCTTGTAGGAATAAATATAGAATTCATTTTAGCTTTGGCAAGACATTCTGTACATACTATTTTTCTAGGGCCTGCTATAACAAAAATTGATATCTCTTCTAACTCAATTTCTGAAGACTACAGATAGTACTCAAAAAATTCTGCGATTTGTATATGCTTTTCGGCAGCAATGAGCTTCAGTAGAGATCCAGCAACGCCTGCGGCACCGATGTAGAATCCGGTGTAGCTGACGATTCGACTGGGGTTCACACGATCCCAGGCTCCGTACCAGCTCAGGCCCGTTTCTTCCTCAAAAGATTCACCTAACAAGACATCAGCAGAACGATGGGCCAGCTTCAGGTATTGAGCGTCTCCATAGGTTTTGTAGAGTGTTGCAAAGTATTCCAATGCGCCGGGGCCTCCGCAACAAATGCACTTGCTTCCCCAATAGCCCCAGGACTTGATTTCAGGAACACCAGCCTTAACAAGGCCTGCATACAAACGCTTCACCCACTGCAAATATTTTTCATCATGAGTCAGTTCATACAATTTCTTGAAAGGCAAACTCGCTCCGATAGGGCCACCACACATGCCCAAATAGAATTTGTCAAGGGGACCCTTTTCCGGATGATCCTGGTACGGGAACAGCACAGAAGTTTTATCGCCAACGGCAATTCCTTCCAGATATTTAATCACATCGTCGGCTAGCTTCAAGTAACGCTTATCCTTGGTAGCTTCGTAAAGAGCTGCCCACAAGTAAGCCGTACCTGCCGAACCATGAGAGAAGTTTACATGCACGGCTCCCTTCTCGCCTTCTCCAACACTTTCAAGATCATAAAGGTTGTAATAGGTTCCACCGTTTTTTGCAGGGCGACCAAACTTTTCAATGTAGGCACCAGCCTTCTTGGCGGCTTCCAGATAAATTTTCTTGCGGGTATCCTTGTAGACCTGCAGCAAATAGACGATGCCGCCAGCGTCACCTACGATGTCGCGGAAGTCGCTCCAGTGCAATCCATTTTCGTCTTCAATGGCAGCCTCTACAAATGTATTGGCGGTGCGGATTGCAAATTCGTAATAGCGATTGTCATTGGTTTCGCGATAAAGTGCGTAAACAAACTGACCTTCGCTAATGGGGCCAACCTTGTAACTAAAAGACCAACCGTTTACAGGGCCTGCAGCATTGCATTCCGGAGCAGAATTTTTCTTTGTTGTGGCTATACGCTTCTGAACTTTATGATAAAATTCAAGTCCACGGGGATTGGCAAGAATATATTCCGCTGCGGCCTTGGCTTCGTCAAGCCATTGCTCATCGCTAGTCACCTGGTACAAGCGCAAAAAGAAAAAGCCGATGCCGGCGGAACCCGCATAAAAACTGGTCTTGCCAACGAAAGGGTTGTCCTTATAGCCATTCTGACCATCTGGAAAAATTTTCCAGGTCTTGCCCACTTTTTCTTTCACTTCCAAGGATTGAATCCAACGGGCAGCACCGATGGCCGCATTCAGATAATCATCAAGAGTATTTTTCTTCAGCAGACTTGTGGTTTTAAGTTTCATTAAAGAGCCTCCAAAGCTTTTTTTATGCGGTTCAAGGCTTCTTCTAAAATGCGGCGGGGGCAAGCCAGGTTCACACGCTGGAAGCATTCTCCGGTTTTGCCAAAGAGGGTTCCGCTGTTGAGCCACAGGCGTGCCTTATTGCGAATCAAATCATCTACCTGCGTGGTGGAAAGCCCAGTGCCCTTGAAATCCAGCCATGCCAAATAAGTTGCATCCATAGGAACAAGCTTTACGCCGGGCAGATTTTCCTTGACAAACTTGTCCACAAAATCGATGTTTCCCTTCAGGTACTTTTTCAACGCTTCAAGCCATTCTTCGCCGTGTTCGTATGCGGCCTGGGCGGCAACCAGCCCAGGAATCGTGACTTGGCTGTAACCGATGCCATCGATTTCCTTGCGGATGGCCTTGCGGACTTCGGGATTCTTGATAAAGGCGTGGGCGATTTGGAGGCCAGCCAGATTGAATGTCTTTGTGGGAGACGTTACCGTAATGGAATTGTCCGCGAACTTTTCACCCAGGGAAGCGAACACGGTGTGGGTTCCTTCGAAAACGAAATCGTTATGGATTTCATCGGCGACAACGAACACATTATGCTTCAGGCAGATTTCACCAACGCGCAAAAGTTCTTCACGAGTCCATACGCGGCAAACCGGATTGTGGGGGCTGCAAAGCAAAAACAACTTCACATTATTTTCCACAATCTTTCTTTCAAAATCTTCGAAGTCAATGTGATAGCGTCCATCTTCGCCGTAAACGAGATCGTTGCTGACAAGCTTGCGATCGTTCTGCAGAATCACATCCGGGAAATGCATATAGACCGGCTGCTGAATCAGCACGGCATCGCCCACTTTCGTAAAGGCCTTGATTGCCAAGGCCAGCACAATCATGACGCCTGGAGTCTTGATTACCCATCTGGGATCAAATTCAAAATTGTGGCGACGACGGTAAAAATTCTGAAGCGCCCTGAAGTATTCGGCCTTGGGTTCGGTGTAGCCAAAAATGCCATGTTCCACAGAGCGGATCAGAGCATCCTGAACAAAGGAGGACGTTCTGAAATCCATATCCGCAATCCACAGCGGCAACAAACCGTTAGAATCTTCGCCCGGCTTTAATGCGCCGCGTTCCACTGCAAAATCATACTTCAGGCAGTTGGTACCGCGACGATCCACAATCTCGTCAAAGTTTAAATTTCTCTCTTTCGTCATTTTTGAAATCCTCTTTTTTTCCGTACACATTTGTCATTGCGAGGAGCGCTAGCGACGTGGCAATCTAAGCTAGATTCTGCTCCTTCGAACCTAATTCAACTAAGGAACTAAAGTTCCTAGTTTCATATATCGCTTCGCTCAGAATGACACTGACAAGCACCTCATTACATATAAGTCACTCAAAGCGAAGCGTCCTCATACCTCAAAGGCCGCAGGCCACCCTCACACCTCTTAAACATAAGCGCCGTCGTTTCCAGAGTGCAACTCTACAATCGCATTTTCAAAATCCGCAATCAAGTCCTTCACATTTTCAGTTCCCACAGAAAGTCGCAACACACTGGGAGTAATCCCGTTCTTTTCCAAAATATCCCTAGGCACATCCGCATGAGTTTGGGTAATGGGATAAGTAATTAAGGATTCCACACCGCCCAAGCTTTCTGCAAACTGAATCAGTTTCACATTTTCCAAAATATACAAAGCCAATTCCCTGGATTCCACTTCAAAAGTTATCATGCTACCAAAACCAGTAGCTTCATCCTTCAAAATATCGTGACCTGGATAATCTTCAAAACCCGGATAATAAACCTTCTTCACATGCTTATTGCTGCGCAGCCACTTTGCAATTTCAAAGGCATTCTGAGACTGACGCTCCATGCGGATAGGCAGAGTCTTGATACCGCGAAGCAAAAGCCAGCTATCGAAAGGTGCAAGGCCCGAGCCCACCGTCTTGATGAGGAAGCGGAATTTTTCCGCAATATCCTGGCGGCTCGTAGCAAGAAAGCCCGCCAAGGTATCATTATGACCGCACAAAAACTTGGTTCCGCTTTCCACAACGATATCCGCTCCCAACTTCAGCGGCTGCAAGAAATACGGCGAAAGGAAAGTGTTATCCACAATGCACAAGATTCCGTGAGTCTTCGCAATTCCCGCGATGCGACGAACAGAAACAATGTTCATCATGGGATTGGTGGGAGTTTCAAAATAAAGGGCCTTGGTATTGGGCTTAATAAAATTTTCAATATTGTCCTGAGCAAAATTTACACGGGTAATTTCTAGACCGTTTTTCTTGCTGACATTATCAAACAGACGAATGCTTCCGCCATATAGATCGGAGTCAATAATAATGTTGTCGCCCGGTTCAAAAATTTCAAAGAGGGCGGTAATGGCCGCCATGCCCGAAGAATAAGCAAGAGCATCTATACCACCTTCCAGCGAAGCTACAATCTTTTCAAGCTGTTCCCTGGTGGGATTTTGCAAGCGGCTATAATCAAAACCGGTAGACTTGCCAACGCCCCTGTGAGCGAAAGTTGCCGTCTGGTAAATGGGAAAACTGATGGATCCCGTAGAATCCTTGTCAAAACGTTTCAAATCACCGTGTATACATCGTGTTTCAATTCCTAAGCTCATGTTCGCGCCCTCCTTTTTCGAATGGCCATCAACCTTTTATTTCCCAGCATTTTAGTAGGATTATTTACGAGACCAAATATAGAAGGCAGTTTTCAATTTGTCCAATACTTAATTTTTAGCGGTTTATATAAGATTTTTTTATACCGCAATACAAGAACGCATACCATAAAAAAACAACCGTCCCCCAAAGGGAACGGCCGCCTTTAACCAAATAGAAATTCTTGTCGGCTTTAACCCCAAACTTCTTCGGTAATCTCCTTCACCAAGGCAATCTTTGCCCACTGCTCTTCCACCGTCAACTTGTTGCCCACTTCGCAAGAGGCAAAACCGCACTGGGGGCTAAGAGACAGACGATCCAGCGGAATGTACTTTGCGGCATCCTTGATGCGGGCGATAACAGCAGCCTTGTCTTCCAGCTGGGGGGTCTTGGAAGTAATCAAGCCAAGGACAACCTTCTTGTCGGCACTCACCTTTGCCAAAGGCTCAAAACCACCAGAGCGTTCGTCATCATATTCCAGGTAGAGGGAGTCCACATTTTCGTTGGCGAAAACGTAATCCGCAACGGAATCGTAGGGGCCGCTAGTAAAATAGGTGGAGTGATAGTTTCCGCGACAGATGTGGGTATTGATAATCAAGTCTTCCGGCGCACCTTCCACAGACAAATTATTCACCAAAAGCAACTGCTTTTTCACATCTTCAAGATCCAGGCCAAGAGCCTTGTAACGCTGGGCGGCAGCATCGCCAACAATGGCGCCCCAGGTACAGTCATCCAGCTGGATCACGCGACAGCCGGCATCATAGAACTGACGGATCACGGCACGGTAAGCGTAAGCGATGTCCTGAATCAGCTCTTCGTTGGTGGGGTAAAACTTGCGGGTAGTCTCGATGTTCTGCGGAACAATCAGCTGCTGGAACAGCTGGGCCGGAGCCGGGAAAGTCTGCTTTGCCACATGTCCTTCAGATTCCAGGGACTTTACAAACCTAAAGTTCTCCACAAAGGGATGCGGTTTCGCCTTGATTTTCCCAACCAAAAAAGTGGCATCCAAATCGGCCACTTCACCGGCAAACTGAACGCCGCCGCCCACACGTTCGTGAGCCACGCCTTCAAATCCCCAGAAGAAATCCAAATGCCAGAACCTACGGTTGTATTCGCCATCGGTAATGTAATGGAGGCCAGCCTTCTTCTGCTTTTCGACCAGCTTCACAATTTCGGGGTTGACAATTTCGTTAAACTGCGTAAGGGTAATCTTACCTTCGTTAAAATCTGCACGAGCCTGCTTTACGGCTGCCGGGCGGAGAAAACTACCAACCACATCAAAATGGGTAATAAGAGTATTGTTCTGAGTCATTTGTCTTTCCTTTTCATGTTTTCGCGGAATCGTACCCGCGCCGCCTTCAAAGGCGGAAGTTATTTATGAACGGCGACAAATATAAAACAGGCAATATTACTTTGTCCAATACTTAATTTTTAGCACTTATTATAGATTTTTCCTATAATAAGATGCATCAAATCAAAAATTTTATGACATATTTCTCCAAATTGGAATATATTTTTCTTACATTAATTGATACAAGTCGGACATTTTATTCTACATAAGTAACGTGAAACAGTTTCAATTTGAGTTTTCAGGTGTCGGCAAGCTCAAAAGAGAGCTCGATAAAATCAATCAGTGGCGAAAGTCCAAGGTGACCTCCGCTGTCGTTTTTAGTATCTACGCAGAAAACATTGACCAGGAGCAAATCGATCTCGCCTGCGAAATCATCGAGAGCGAAATGCCGGACGCTCAGTACCTCGGGTGTTCCACAAACGGAACCATCACCGAAGGCAGACTTTCGGACTCCCCCTTCGTAGTTGTCTGTACCATTTGCGAATACCCTTCTACCCAGGTACACCTACTGCAATATCCTCTATCGGAAGACAATGCACTGGATGCTATCGAGAACCTGAAAAAAGAATTGGAAAAACGTCCTTGGGTTAAAGCCATCGAATTACTGGCGACTATTCGCGGCATGTCCATGACTCCGTTCTGCGAGGCTTGCACTGAAATCAACCCAGACATTCAGATTTTTGGCGGTGGCGCATTCAACATAGACTTGAACAACGACAACGCCTGCGTATTCTCCAAGGCCAGGGGCTATTCAGAAAAAGGCGTCGTCTTCCTGCTTTGCGGAGGCGATGACTTAAACATTCACACAACACATATTACCGGCTGGAAACCCCTGGGTAGGGAATTCCTCGTGACCAAGGCAAACGGAAGCATCTTGCAGGAACTGGACGGCAAGCCGGCCTACGACGCCTACTACAAGTATCTGAACATTCCCAACAACGAGCATTTCTTCTACAACACCCTAGAATTTCCCTTCTTCTACAAACATCATGGAATCAACATCCTGAGAGCCCCCATCGCAAGTAACGCCGACGGGTCCCTCACCATGACTTCCAACATTGAAGAAAACGTCTACGCGAGAATTGCCTATGGCGATCCATGGACCATTCTTAACAGTATTGAAGAAGGTGGCCGCAAAATTGCGGAATTCCAACCTGAGATCCTAAAGGTTTTCTCTTGCGCCGCTCGCAGAACATTCTGGGGCAACGACGAAATCAGTAAAGAAACAGGTCCGTTCCAGAGCATCGCACCCACTTCGGGTTTCTACACTTCCGGCGAATTCCTTCGTACCGACAAGGATCTGATCCAGCATAACGTCACCCTAGTCATCGCCGCCATGCGCGAAGGACCCATCGATGACAAGGCCCATTTCGAAATGGATTCCGAAAATTTCTCGGGCAAGGTTTCAATGATCAGCCGACTGGCAAAATTCATCGAAGCCGCTACAGCGGAACTGGCCGAAGCCAACCAGAAACTGGCAAAGATGGCTATCGAAGACAGCTTAACCAATCTCTGCAACCGTGCCGAAACCCAACGCAGAATCAGGGAAGCTCTGGAAGATTACAACAACACTGGCAAAAAGGTCAGTCTCATTATGATGGACATCGACAACTTCAAGATGGTCAACGACACCTACGGCCATAAGGAAGGAGACAACGTCATCCTCGGCCTTACAAAGGTCATCAAGGAAACCGTCGAAAAGAGCAACCCCGACGCTTCTTGCGGTCGCTGGGGCGGCGAAGAATTCATGGTAGTTCTTCCCGGCATCGATTGCCATAAAGCGGCAGAAATCGCAAACGAAATCAGGACATCCTTTGCAGCAATCTTGTTCCCCAAGGCACGACGAAAAACAATCAGTGTCGGCGTCGTAGAAGCACTGCGAGGCGAGAACGCCGACATGGTCTGTGTACGAGTCGATAGCGCTCTATACGAAGCAAAGAACAATGGCAAGAATCAGGTTTTTATCGGGTAATGGAGACACAAAATGAATACGCAAAAATTAGACGCTCTTTTTGAAGCTTACTCCATCGCCGCAGACGGCGCATACGTTTATGTATGCGACATCAAGAACGATTACTCCAAATGGTCCAAGGCCGCAGTTGACTACTTCGGCCTTCCCGGAGAATACATGGAAAGCGCAGGTCACATCTGGCTTGGCCACATCAGCCCCGACGACCGTGAAGATTTCGAAACCAGCATTGCAGACGTCTTTGAGGGTAGAGAAAAAAGTCACAACATCCAGTACCGAGCAATGGCCAAAGACGGCAAATACGTTCTTTGCACCTGCAGCGGAGTATCCATTCCCGACGATGACGGAACCCCGGCGTACTTCTGCGGAATCATCAAGAATCACGATTGCCTGAACTACACGGATTCCATCACAAATCTCCGCAGCCTTTACGGTTTCCTGGAAGATATCAAAGGCTGCCTTTGGAAAAAGCAGAAAATCAGCACCATCATAATCGGACTTGAGGATTTCTCCAGAGCAAACGACATCTACAACTACGCCTTCGGAAACAGAATCCTCCGCAAGTTCGGTTCTATCTTGCAGCAGGCATTCCGCGGTATGGGCACTACCTACCGTATGGACGGAACAAAGTTTGCCGTTATTTCCGAGAATTCCTCCATCGAGGAACTGAATACAGTCTACCGCGACGTGCAGGAATTGGTGGCACAGAACTTCTACGTGGCATCGGACCGTATCGCCCTTTCACTTTGCGCAGGGGCAGTTACTATTGCAGACTTTTCCGTTACCGCAGACACAGTCTATTCCTGCCTAAAATACGCCTTTGCGGAATCCAAGAACTCCCGCCATGGAGACCTGTATCTTTTCGAAGAAGCCCTGAACAACGATCAGAAGGACACTCTGAAAAGAATCAACTTCATTCGCAACTGCATCATCGACAACTGCAGCGGTTTCTACCTCTGTTACCAGCCCGTAGTTGACACAAAAACCGAAATATTGAAGGGAGCCGAAGCCCTGATCCGCTGGCGTAGCGACGTCTATGGCGTGGTTCCGCCGCTATCCTTCATTCCCGTTTTGGAACAGGACAGCCTCTTCCCAGAACTGGGCAAATGGATCCTGAGACAGGCCCTTATAGACTGCAAGAAAATTCTGATGGGCAATCCAGGTTTTATCATCAACGTGAACCTCTCTTACGCCCAGCTGGAAAAGGGTGATTTCGCCCAGGATGTCATAGACATTCTTGAAGAAACTCAGTTCCCTGCAGAAAACCTCTGCCTTGAAATTACAGAACGCTGCCGCCTGCTGAACATCAATCAGTTAAAGAAGATATTCAGCGCTCTCCGCAAAAAGGGCGTGCGCATCGCTTTGGACGATTTCGGCACAGGTTTCTCCTCGCTGGGAATTCTGCGCGACCTTCCGGTGAACACCGTGAAAATCGACCGCGGCTACGTCATGAATATCGAAAATGACGCTAAGGATAGAAACACGGTAAAGTTCATCAGCGACCTTGCAAAATCCTTCTCTGCAGAAGTCTGCGCCGAGGGTATCGAAACCGAAGGTATGCGCAACGAACTTCGTGAACTCAACGTCACAAGCCTCCAGGGATACTACTATTCTAAGCCCATTGAAATCGGTGAATTCCTGAAAAAGTTTTGCAAGTAAGCACTTGTAAAAAACGAAGCAAAAAAACGCTAGGAAGCCAGGGCTTTCTAGCGTTTTTTGAACCTGCGGGCAGCAAGAAGCCCTGCCTCAAAAAGTAGATAAGTAGGCACACCTAGAATCAGTTGGCTGACAATGTCCGGCGGCGTGAGTAAGGCGGCAAGGACCAGAATGCCCACCACCACATAGGGGCGCGCGTGGCATACAGTTTCGTAATAGACAATGTCAGCACGGATCAGGGCGTACGTTACCAAAGGAAACTGGAACATACATCCAAAAGGCAAGGGAGAGCCAAAGAGCAAGCGCCACAATATTGGAAACGCCAAAGATAGGCTGCAAAGTTTCACTTTGGAAACTCATGCCGAACTTCACAAGCAGCGGAAAACAAATCCCCAGGCAGAACAAATTTCCAGAGGTTCCTTACCTTCTTCAACGTACCAGCCACGGCCAGAGACAGCGATCAGAACCTGGACCTGGTTATGATGCACATGCCAGTTGTTGCGGCAACGGGGTTCAAAAGTCACGTTGATGGGGCCACCATTTTCCGCATCCATAGGAGCCAAATAGCTTTTGCCGATAAAGTACTTTGCAAAACCGTCGTTAGGAACACCGCGGGGCCACGGGGAATCACCGCCATACATTCCAGGAATCAGCTTGGCATCCTGCAATGTCATGGCAATGCTTTCCACCTGCTGTTCCGTAAGACCCGCTTTAACAGCACCAGCCTTGTGACTTGCCAACTGCGGATGAACACCGTCCATTCCGCTGAGAGCCGCCACAGTAACCAATTCTCGTTCCTGCATGGTCAAATTGTTGCGAGCAAAAATATCGCCGAACAAATGAGCCTTCAGGTAATAATCTGTTGCGGGGGCAAAGGCGTAATTGAATTTCCCGAAAAGTTTTGTCTGCACTTCAGTTCCCACTTTCAACGCATTGAAATTCTTGGGAAGCGGAGAAGCATCCTTACCTTCAACAGTTTTCTTGCCCAGTTCCTTACGCTGATCCAGAACCTTCTGCAAAGTTCCCAATGCGTTTAGAGAACGGGGGAATCCGGTATAGGCGTAAAGCTGAGAAAGAGCTTCCTTGACTTGATTTACAGAGAGGCCATCATCAAGACCCTTGTTGATTGCTTTGCTAAGCTTTGCCAAGTCACCCTTGGCTTCCAAGCAGGCGATAATGGCCATGTCCCGCTGCTGAATGGTAAGAACGTTTTTCATGATTTGACCATAAGAAACACTTGCAAATGCAAGTGTTGCTAGAGAAGTGACGAACAATTTTTTCAGGATATTCATTGTTTACTTCAGGTTTTCGGTATAGAACTTTTCCAGCTTATCCCAGGGAATAAAGTTCTTGTTTTCGCCGCCATCGTAAAGGTCCGTATGGTTGGCATCCTTGATGACCAGGAGTTCCTTGTTGGAGGGCACTGGGTTAGCCTTGATTCCTGCAGCGGGATTGCCGTCCACCATGTACTTGTAGGCATCCTTGCCGAAATAGAGGGAATGGGCCTTTTCGCCATGCATTACGAGAACAGCGCTGCGGATTTCATTGGTGTAACGGAGGAAGCGTGCGTTTGCATAAGCCTGAGTGCCAATAGCATTCCAGCCATCATTGGAATTACCAGAACGCTTGTGGTATCCGCGAGGAGTCTTGTAGTAGCCAAAATAATCCTTCACGAACTGGGGTGCATCAGCAGGGAGCGGGTCCACAACGCCACCGGCGCGAAGATGCTTGCCTTCAGCATAATCCTTGGCGCGCTGGGCGGCGATAGCCTGGCGAGCCTTGTAACGAGCCTCTTCGTTATCTTCGGAATCGTAGTAACCGTTTCCGCCCACACGAGTCATGTCGTACATGGTAACTGCTGTAGTTGCCTTGATGCGGGTGTCTGCTGCGGCAGCATTCAAGCCGATTCCGCCCCATCCGCAAATACCGATAATGCCGATGCGGTTGGCGTCCACATTTTCCTGAGCTTCCAGGAAATCAACAGCAGCAAGGAAGTCTTCTGTATTGATGTCTGGAGATGCTGTACGACGAGGCATGCCGCCACTTTCGCCTGTAAAGCTGGGGTCAAAGGCAATAGTCAAGAAACCTCGTTCAGCCATAGTCTGTGCATAAAGACCGCTGGACTGTTCCTTGATGGCACCGAAAGGACCAGAAACAGCGATGGCAGGGAACTTGCCGTTTGCAGCCAACTTGGCATCCTTAGGAATGTACATGTCGGCAGCCAAGGCAATGCCGAAGTTATTGACGAAGGTGACCTTCTTGTGATCCACCTTTTCGCTCTTGGGGAAAACCTTATCCCATTCCTGGGTCAGTTCCAGTTTTTCAACTTGTTGCATAGTAGTCTCGTTTGCAGAATAGTTAATGGTATTTTTCATTTCCATGAAGTTCATTCATGTCAAGAGTCAGAGGCAATTTCGAAAGGAACGCCTTACCCGTTTCTGAATTCTCGATTATGGCGACAAAGGAAACTTCGCCAACCGAGACTTTAATATTGCTGTTAGCAATCTCATTCATCTCCATCTTTTCAGTTGTCGGAGCAGATGCCGAACTGCAACCCATTAGAAAAAATAGAGCCAGAATCCCGATGAACCTTTTCATGGTTAAACTTCCTTGATTTTCCTTGCAGGTACCCCTGCCACCACTGTTCTTGGGACCACATTTTTTGTGACCACCGCCCCGGCAGCAACTATGGCTCCAGCGCCAATCCTTACGCCCGGCAAAATAATGGCACCGGCACCAATCCATACATTTTCTTCAATATGAATCGGTTTGAAAACCATATCCCCACGATGTTCAGGATCGGAATTGTGGTTTATGGTGCAAAGGGTAACATTGTGACCGATCAAGGCTCCGTCACCAATGTAGATGCCGCCTTGGTCCTGGAACTTGCAGCCAGAATTAATGAACACATTCTCGCCGATAAAGGTATTCTTGCCGCAATCCGTATTGAAAGGCGGGAACAAGCCGAAATTCTTGGGCAAATCAATTTCCCAAAGTTCAGAAAGCAGTTGATGGAGTTTTTCAGGTTCGTTGTAAACACCATTGATTTTCGCAGTAATGCGCATGGCCTGCTGTGAAAACAGGTGCATTGCCTGGTGAACATCGGAGCCAGCAACCACAGGCTTGCCAGACTCCATATAATTTCGGAACTCTTCTACGGTCATGGTCTAAATTTAGCCATGAATTTCACAAATAACCAATACTTTGTTTTCATACCGAACTATAACTTTTAGTTATATTTGAAGTATGGAACTACGTCATCTCCGCTATTTTCTCGCTGTCGCCCATGAACAGAACTTTACAGCGGCAGCAAATCTTATGTGCGTTTCGCAGCCCGCACTTTCCAAGCAGATCAAAGATCTTGAGGAAGAAATCGGCAAGCCACTTTTTATCCGCGGTTCAAAAATAGTCCAGCTTACAGATGCGGGGCTGTTCCTGAAACAGCGCGCCGAAGATATTCTGGAATTATCCAACAGAACCCTCACAGAATTGAAGGCGGACGAAGCTGAAATTACCGGAGAAATCAATGTGGTCTGTGGCGAAATAGAAGGCGTATCCTTCGTTGCACAGGCAATCAAGAAAATGAATCGTCGCTACCCGAAGGTAAAATTTAACATGACTACTGGCGACGAAGAAACTGTACGCTACCAGTTAGACAAAGGCATCGCTGATTTCGGCATGTTTGTGGATTTGACAGTACTTCCGAATTACGAAAGTATTTCCGTACCCATTGCGTCTCCTTGGGGTGTTATGACCTGGAAAGGGAACCGCCTTGCAAAAAAGAAGTTCGCCACCCCGAAAGATCTACTGAACATGCCTCTGATTCTTTCGCGACAGATGCGGAACAATAACACACTCGCCACCTGGCTGGGCTACAGCACTGATAAACTGAACGTAGTAGGCACCAACGACATGCTTTACAACGCATCGAAATTGACCGAAGCCGAAGTCGCCAGCGTCATCACTATTGACGGAATCATAAACACAAGAGGCACGAAACTTTGCTTTGTTCCCTTCAAGCCCCTGTTCCCCATCAAGGTCGCCGTCGCCTGGAAAAAGAACCGCATCGCCACCAAGGCCTGCGAAAAGTTCCTGGAAATCCTGCGAGAGATGGAACAGAAACCTATAAGTCGTGGATTTTTCACAAAATCCCCTTGACCTAGAGCTAACTCTAGGTGCTATATTGTAGGGTACATAAGGAGACTTTATGGGTTATTCTATTGGTGAAGTGACAAAGAAAACAGGGCTTTCGGTCCATACGTTACGTTATTATGAAAAGGAAGGCCTGCTGCCTTTCGTAACGAAAAACAGTTCCGGCATTCGAGTATATTCAGACTCAGATTTGCAATGGCTTTCCATGATTGAATGTCTCAAGAAGTCTGGCCTGCAGATCAAGGAAATCCGCCAGTACATCGAATGGTATCGCAAGGGGGATTCCACCCTCAAGCAGCGCCTGGATCTTTTCGTGAAGCGCCGCATCGCATTGGAAGCGGAGATGGAGCGTTTGAATACGGTCATGAACAAGATCCGTTTTAAGGAAATCCTATACACTGAGGCAGTGAAGTTGGGAAGTCTTGACGCCGCCGAACAGCAAAAGAAAATACAACAACTGAAGAAAAAGCTGTTTGATTCGCCGGGTGATTTCGACAAGGTCATGCAGGAAACGGCATAGAGGTTTTTATGAAAAAATTCATCATCGCTTTAATTCTAGGAGTATTTGGAATGGCAACAGCAAATGCAAAGACCGCAGTAGTTTACTTCAGCGCTACCGGCACCACCAAGAAAGTGGCAGAGACAACCGCCAAGGCCGTAGGTGGCGACTTATTCGAAGTGGTATCTGAACAGGTTTACACTTCTGCAGACTTAAATTGGAATGACAAGAAGTCCCGTTCCACAAAGGAAAGCAACGATCCCAAGAGCCGCCCGGCCATCAAGAACAAGATTGACTTGGCTGGTTACGACACCGTTATTTTGGCATACCCCATTTGGTGGGGCCAGGCACCCAAAATCATGTACACGTTCGTTGAAAGCCAGAGCTTCGAAAAGAAGAATGTCATTGGCATTTGCACCAGTGGCGGCAGCGGTTTCGGCCAGAGTGGCAAGGACTTGAGTGCTCACGCGAAGGGCGCCATTTACAAAGGCGGCAAGGAATTCAACCACGGCTCCGAAGCAGAAATCAAGAAGTTCGTGGAAGGACTGCTGAAGTAAGGTTCGTCGCCGAAGGGGTCGCGGAATGTTCGTCGCGACGGAATAAAATGCGCGCAGTAAAAATTCTCATAGACGTTGTGATGTACGGCAGTTTCCTGTACCTTATGAGTTACGGGGCCGTCCATGATTTGCCGCAACACGGCCGAGTGGGAATTTCCCTATTCGTCTTATTTGTGATCCATCATGTTCTGAACCGCTGGTTTTATAAGACTATTTTGAAAGGCCAATGGAACGCACGCCGCATTTTTCTGAACGTCACCGACTGGATTTTATTCGCCTTGATGATCACCATGGCCATCAGCTCCATTTTTATGAGCGGCCTAGCATTTGAATGGTCATCCATCAAAACTACGCAAACCTCGCGACAACTTCATTTGGCAAGTTGCAGCTGGGGCTTTATGGTGATGCTCGTTCACCTGGGAATTCATTTAGAAGGCGTTCTGAAAAAGTTGGAGAACCGTTGCAACACATGGCAACGAGTTTTATTTTTTGTCGCCTACATCGCAGCCATTGCAGCAGGTATTTACTGCTTTAAAGAAGCCCAACTTTACGTTTATATGTTCGTTACCGGCGGCTGGAAACTTGCAGCTAGCAGCACAACGGCCGCCGTACTTCAACTACTCGGAATCTCCGCTGGTGTATGCGCGCTGATGCGTGTAGTGAAAAGTACTTTTGTAAAATCTCCTTAGGCCCCTTGCCCGTTTTGTAGCATCTACCTACATTACCGTCCGACGCGTTTCTCTATCGAATGGAGAAGTGCGTCTTTTTTTATTCTAAGTTTTCAGAATTGAGAAGACGCCTCTAGCAAGAATAATTAGAAACAAGAGGTGCCGTATGACGAATGTTCAAAAAGGTTGTGTCAATATATGGATAGATGAGGTAGTCCCTTGTCTTAAGGATTCTGAAACGGGCGAGATAAAAGAAACATTTGTATTCAGGGTCGAAAGCAAGGCTTGCATTAAGACATTTACCGAGAAGAATGGGTGGGGAATCGATTGGGAGACGATCCCCAAAGACGTCAAAATCTACGCTCTAGTTTTAAAGGATGATAATCAGATTCAAGGTCTTGTCGGAATCAAGAAAGACGATGTTATGAAGGCAGCTTACCTGCATTGGGCTTGTACCGCTCCATGGAATAACAAGCATGTTCTTGGTACGCAGAAGTATAGCGGCGTCGGAGGACATTTATTTGCAATAGCGGTGGACGGATGAAAAGCTACGTAATACCGCGACAAATGAAGGTGAAAAACCGAATCTATTTGTTTTGGATATTATGCTTCCCGGTGAAGATGGCCTGAGCATCCTAAAGAGATTGCGTGCACAGTCTTTCACCAGTCAGGTTCCTGTAATGATGCTGACTGCGAAGGGTACGGAGCTGGATAAGGTGAAGGGGCTGGATTTGGGGGCTGACGATTACTTGACAATCGCCATATTGTTTCTGTAGAGGGCCATACTTGCGATTTGACGTTTAAGGAATACGAACTTTTAAAGTTGCTAATGCAGCGCCCTGGCATTGTTTTTAGTCGTCAGGAAATTATGGAACGTGTGTGGGGTATTGATTTCACGCTGGAAACCCGCACGGTGGATATGCATGTAAAAACCTTGCGCCAAAAACTTGGTGAAAACAATGACATCATCAAGACTGTTCGAAACGTGGGCTATAAGGCGGAGCTTTAAAATGCAAGTACGAATCCGAATGAGTTTGATTTATGTGGGCGTACTCGCTACCATTTTTGCTGTTTATTTTTCTGTCCAGGTCTTTGAAGAGACCATGGAAGAACAGCTTCAAAATTCTTTACGCCAAAATGCCCATTTGATTGAAGCCGCGTATAACCAGACTCCTACGAAGGAATTGAAAAAGTTCACGACGGATTCATTACGCATCACGTTGATTTCCAAAGAAGGGAATGTTCTATTTGAAAGTGATCGGGAATCCAGTAAGATGGAAAATCATCTGCGTCGACCCGAGGTGATTTCCGCGTTTGAAACTGGCTCCGGAAAGGGAATGCGTCATTCGGTGACTTTGGATGCAAACATCTATTATTACGCCTTGAAACTTTCTGATGGAAATATATTGCGCCTTGGTATGCGTCAGGCCAATATTCAACGGGCGATTTCCAGGACCACTCCTTATTTGCTTGGGTTGATCGGCGTTATCATTGTTGTTTCCATACTCATCGCGGTGGGACTCAGCAGAGCCTTCGTGCGGCCTATTAAGAAACTTTCTGAAAAATTGGATGATGCAGAAATTCTTGATGATGATTGCTTGTATAAAGAAATCGCTCCTTTTGTAAAGACCATTCGAAATAAAAATCGCGAGCTAGCCATTACCATTGAAAAGCTTCACGATGAGGAGCAGAAGACAGCCCGTCTAAAAGATGAGTTTACTGCCAATGCTGCTCATGAATTAAAAACTCCGCTTACGACAATTTCGGGCTATGCGGAAATGCTGGAAACCGGAATCGCCAAGCCGGAAGATACTGTTCGTTTTGCGGGTAAAATTCATAGCGAAGCAAAACGCATGCTTTCCATTACCAACGACATCATGACCCTTTCCAAATTGGACAAGCCTGGCGAACGTTCTATCAATTTGAATGAAGATGTGGAATTGTGGACTGTGGCAAACAACTGCGTTGGTGTTTTGTCTCTTAATGCCAATAAGAAAAATATCACGTTGTTCTTGCAGGGTACCGGGGATTCTCAAATCAAGGGAAATAAAAACTTGATTTTTGAAATGATCTACAATTTGGTGGATAACGCGATTCGCTATACTAATGAAAATGGAAAGGTTGTTGTGACTGTCGCTAAGACTTCCATTACCGTAATGGATAATGGTATTGGCATTCCCGACGATTGCAAGGAACGCGTGTTTGAACGTTTCTTCCGTGTGGACAAAAGCCACTCCCGCGAAACTGGCGGAACGGGCCTCGGCCTTGCCATCGTAAAGCATGTGGCCGAAGTTCATCACGCAAAAATAGAGATGAAATCTATTGTTGGCGTGGGAACGGAAATCAAGGTTGAATTTTAGAACTACGAGAAAATTCCGTGCATAAACTGATGACAGGTGTCGTAAACGTCCCTGTCATTTAATTTTATAAGGCCGCTGAAATAGGCCTGGATGCTGGCGTTGATGATGCCGAGGAATGTGTAGGCGTAACGCTGATGGCGACCCTTCATGTTGCCGTGATCTTTGCTTGCGGCAAGGAAAAGTTCTGAGAGCGCAGTCCACTGTTTTTCACAGAGGGGGCGAACTTCGTCGTGGATGTCACCTTCGGTAGGGGTGTTGCTCATGCACAAGAACCAGGCGTAAAATTCCGGGTCCTTCTTGGCGAATTCAAAATAGACGCGGGCGACTTGTTCCAAAGTTTTGACGATGTCGTGATTGTAGGTCGCGGCGGTTTCAAAGTCCTTCCAGAAGTTTTCCAGATGGGCGGTGAGCAGGGCGTTTAAAAGGCCCCGCTTGTTTCCAAAGTAATGGTACAGCGTGGGCTTGCCTACACCTGCGGCATCGGCAACTTTCTGCACGCCGGTGGCGTCGTAGCCTTCCTTGCGGAAAAGGATCAGAGCCTGCTGTAATAAAACTTCTTTTGTGGTCATGATTCAAATATACTTTTATGTACCGCTAGGTACAAGGATGCGGCCCCACTTGGGCGGAATTATGACGGTAATTTTGCCGTTGCTGATTTTGATGAAATCGTTGGAAAGAAGGTCTCGCAGATTTTTCAAGGAATTCATTTTAGGTGTGCGCGTAAAATGTCTGCGCAAGTCAATTTCAAATTGAACGGGTGCGTCCTGGAGATTTATAAGAACAAGGGCATCACCATTTTGGTGTGTTCGCCAGAAGGCCAATTGTTGGGAGTAAACGAATTCCTGTTGATAGCCGCCATCGCGCAAAGCGTCGCAATCCAAGCGGATGCCTGCCAGGTGACGGATTTCGGAAAGTAGATTTTCTTTGTCCGTAGAGTTTGTGGATTGTCTACTCGCGGACTTTGGGTAATTATCGAAACGAATGTGTCCCTGCTCGATGTGCATAGAGGGACGCAAATTCCAGTCGTCGCAACCGCCCTTAATTGCTTCCAAGCCAAATTCCTCGCCGTAATAAATAGTGGGCACTCCAGGCATGGTGTAGAACAGCAGATGCTGTACGAAATTGTCTTGCTTGTTTTTCAGCTGGCTGTAAATGCGATTGGTGTCATGATTCTCGTTAAAAAGCTGAAGTCTCGCGCCCTTGCAGGTTCCGCTCTTGTCATCAAAAAATTGATTCAAGTTGTAGGCCAGTTCAAACATGTTCCCGTCATTCAGGGAACTCCAGCAGGATTTATATGTCTGGTAGTTGGTCACGGAATTCAGGCCCACCTCAAGCCAACGCCTGGGATCTCCAAAGACCACTTCTCCCATCATCCAGAAATCCCCACGCTTTTGGTGGCAGGCGGTTGCAAGATGTCGCAGAAAATCTAAATCCATATCCTCCGCGGCGTCAATACGAATTCCGTCAATGCCAAATTCGTCCATCCAGTATTCTGCGTTGTGGATTAGTTCCCGCTCCACATCGGGATTCCGCAAATTGAAGGCGGGCAGTTCCTGAAAACCAGCCCAGCAGTCTACCGTAAAAGAGTCACCGCAAAGATTGGGTGTGTTGAATCGCGGATTGCGGTACCAGTTGGCGTAAGGTGAATTCTGCCCCTTTTCCCGCAGGTCCTTGTAAGCGAAATGATGCCTGGAGGAATGATTCCAGACTGCGTCGAAAAATACATGAAGGCCTGCATTATGGAAGTCGCGAACCGTGATTTTTAAATCATCATCATTTCCCAGGCGCGGATCCAAATGGTACATGTCCGTCACGTCGTAGCCGTGGGTTTCGCTCCTAAAAATAGGCCCCAGCAGAATGGAGTCCACCCGCAAACTTTGCAAGTGGGGAATGAGGCTGGTGAGTTCGCGGATGTTTCGGTAGGGCACGTGATTCGTGCTTGCGTTGGAAATGACGCCATCGGCGACATTACGTAATGCTCCCAGCGGGAAAACGTGATAAATGTGATTCGGCCTCATGGGAACCTCCCTAAAAATTACATATACCGTTCGGTATATTACAAATATAGTATACCGATTGGTATATTGTCAAGGGGATGGAGAAAAATTAAAGATGAATTACATGGGGGCTGGTTTTTTGATTTGTTTATTTGTATATTTATGGACGAAAGAGTAATCCCCATGCGTGGGGCAAGTAAAACTCTCTGCTTGACGTCGTCGCCTTAGTTTATAACCTGGCGACAGGAACCCTATGGGGAGGCCGGCCCCTGATGATCAACGTAGGGCACCAAAGGCACAAAGTCAGGGAGAAATATGGCAACCTCTAGCATTACGCACAATTTCGTCTTTGACGCCGAAAGCACTCAGCGGTTCGCTGATCAGCTCGAAGCCGCCGAACGCGACGCCCAGAAACCCATTCCCCAAATCGCAAGATTTGTGACGGACCCCAAGGAAATCCTTGCTTTTATGTCAAAGCAAGGAAGTAATGGGTAGTAATTATACCGTCATCAATCTCAAACAATATCTAGACGCAAAAGGCAAAAATCTTCTACCAGATGACCAAATCTACAAGGATTTTGGTTCATTTTCGTGTGGTCCCAATGCAGATGCAGAACGCTTTTTGCTCAACAATTCCATTTCTTTTTCACGAAAGAAACAGTCTGTGAGCTATTGCGTTTATGATGGCGACAAGCATCTTGTCGGCTATTTCGCTCTTGCGGTAAAGCCTGTCACTTTCTGTAGCGAAGTTCTTAGCAAAACCGCCCAAAAGGTGGTTGAGCGTGTTAGCAAATACGATGCAAATACAAAAGAGTATAGCGCCAGCGGGTATCTCATTGCTCAGCTGGGAAAGAACTTTTATTTCGGCAATTTCCCTCAAGAATCATAGACAACTCAAACAACGAAGGCCTGGTACTAAACCAGATGTTCAGACTTATTTAAAAAAGGAACGATTATGAAAAATTCCAAGCTATTTTTTGGTCTCGGTAATCCCGAATTGAAATACAGAAATACAAGACATCAAATGGGCTGTAAAGTTCTTGATGCTTTCCGCATCAAATTTAAAACGCACCTCGTAGAACATGTAGAAGGACAGTACGATTTGTATGCGTATGAACACTCTGTTGACGGGGAAAAGTGCGTTGACTATCTGTGCTATCCGTTAACAGGGATGAATTCTGCGGGCTCCGTCTTGCCGGAACTTTCTAAGAAGTTGGGAATTGAAAATCCAGAACAACTGATTGTCTTTTATGACGATATTCACTTGGAGCCGGGATGCATTCGGGTCAAAAAAATGTCCGAGAATCATGGTGGACACAATGGTGTGAAATCGGTCCTGGAAAATTTTGGTCCCGGTTGGATTGCGTGTAAAATCGGTGTAGGAAGCCCTGCCGATAAAAGCGAACTTTTGGAATGGGTCATTGGTCAAATGGACTTCAAGTGCTATGTAATGTTAATTCACACATGCATCTTGTTTGTTCCTTTGATTGAGAACTTTAGAAGTTATGCTGATATGACCGCAATCCAGTCTGCGTTCAATGGCATGAGAATCGTTTGCGAAGATGAATCTACTTGTCCGCAATCTCAGAGCTGATGCTCATTAGCGGGTTCAGCGGATCCGTGTCAATCAAGTCAAGGTGCTTGACCATGTGGAGGGTGCCTTGCTTGTACTTCTGGAAATGTTCCGAAGCGATGTGCTTTTTGTAGGCATCCTGGCTGGCGTAGATTTCAAGAATGTAGAGGGCGTTCTTGTCGCGCTTGAGCCCCATGGGATACATGCAGATGACGCCCGGTTCCGTACGCATGCTGGTGGCACCGACTTCAAGAGCCATGGCCATGTACTGGTCGTGATATTCCGGGTGAATCTCGATGTAGGACAGGCGAACGATACGGTCGCTTTCAAAGGGCTGTTTTTTCACTTGACTGGATTTTGCCATAGCCATTCCTGAAGCTAAAAGAAGTACGAAGAAAAGTAGAAGTTTTTTCATATTCTCAAAATTCCTTTTTCAACCAGTCTACGATTTTGGTTTCGCGGCTAGAAAAATCTGCGGCCTTTATAGAAAGGCTTGCGGTGAAGTTGTTGCCGGGAAGCAAGCGCTTGGCGTCGGCTTCTACGCCGCTGATTCCGCTGGAATGGCTGCTGACAATAAGGCCTACTTTCTTATTTGCAAGTTCCTTGCTGTTCTTGAAAAGATAGGTTTGCATGGGAGCGGCCATTTGGCTCCACCAGAGAGGCGCAACGATGATCACCTCGCTGTAATTTGCGAAGCTTACTTCGGTGCTGACGGTGATAGCGGGGTAGCTGCTTTCCGCATCGGGATTCTTGTTGATGGCGTCAATAAGGGCATCGCCGATGGCGTAATTGTTGGCGGCAAAATCGGCCTTTTCCACAGGAGAAATTTCCACTACGTCGGCAGAAATCATTCCTGTCAAGGTTTCTACGATAGCCTTGCTGTTCCCGGTGAAGGAGTAATAAGCGACCAGCATTTTTTCAGAAGTTGCAGAGTCAACGGCAGGTACGTCTGCTTCTGTAGAATCCGCGAAGCTCTCGCTAGATGAACTTGCAATGTTTTCATACCTTCCTCAATTACGGAAGCTTGTTATATACTTCGTCAACTACAGGTTCCAACCATTCGTTGCTGGCGTTTTCGCCAACGTGGGTGTGGTAAGTCAAGTGCTGGAACCAGGAATCCTTGGCAGCACCGTGCCAGTGCTTCTTGCCTTCGGGAATGGCCACCACAGTACCTGGCGTCATTTCGAGAGGTTCCTTGCCTTCTTCCACGTACCAGCCGCGACCAGAAACAGCGATCAAGACCTGCACCTGGTTGTGATGCACGTGCCAGTTGTTGCGGCAGCCCGGTTCGAAAGTCACGTTGGTGGGGCCGCCATTTTCGGCGCTCATGGGAGCCACATAGCTGTTGCCGATAAAGTACTTTGCGTAATTTACGTTAGGCACGCCGCGGGGGCCACGGGGAATCTCCGCCGTACATTCCAGGAATCAGTTTGGCGTCCTGCAAAGTCATGGTAATGCTTTCTACCTGCTGATCCGTAAGGCCAGCCTTCTTTGCGCCCGCCTTGTGTGCAGCCAGCTGGGGGTGAACGCCATCCATGCCGCTGAGGGCCGCAACAGTCACCAGTTCGCGTTCCGGCATAGTCAAGTTGTCGCGGGCGAAAATGTTGCCGAACAAATGAGCCTTCAGATAGTAATCCGTTGCAGGGGCGAAGCGTCCTTGCCTTCGGCGGTCTTCTTGCCGGCGGCCTTGCGTTCATCCAGAACCTCCTGCAAAGTTCCCAGGGCGTTCAGGGAGCGCGGGAAACCGGTGTAGGCATAAAGCTGGGAAAGGGCTTCCTTCACCTGGCTTACGGTGAGGCCGTCGTCCAGGCCCTTGTCGATGGCCTTGCTGAATTTTGCCAAGTCGCCCTTGGCTTCCAGACAGGCGATAATGGCCATGTCCTGCTGCTGAACGGTAAGAACGTTTTTCATAATCTGTGCGTTTGTGGTGGTGGCGAATGCGGCAGAAATTGCGACCGCCGCGCCCAGGGATTTCACGAAAGTTTTAAAAAATGCAGTTTTCATAGTTATGAATTTACCAAAAGACTGATTTTAATTCACTACCCAAAACAAATGAATTTCTACCAAAAACGCAGATTTTATATATAAAAATTTTAAAATTCTACCATTTTGTAGTTTTTATGCGGTAATTATAGTGAGTTTTTGTACGGAGTCTGTTTGAAACGTGAATAAAAAAGCGACAGTTATTTATTTAAGAATTTCTAAAAGTTGTTCCTTTGTGATTGCGTTCAACACTGAGAACGCGGTTAGCTTGTTCCCTAAATCGCGGATGCTTGCGCCGACATGGTAAATCGTACTATCTACAATGATGAACCTGTCGTGGACATCACGCATGTTGCGAAGCTCGACGGTCGGGAACTGCCGATTTAACCTTGCCGCTTCTTCATTCATGGTTCTGTTAATGCGAGCCGAATACACGAAAGCTTTAACACCTTCGGCCTTCTTCGCGATTAACGAAAGCACGGTGTCATCAGCATACGGATCGATAATGACGATTTCTTCTTTTGCGGAACGCACCAACTGCGCCGCAAATTCATACCCGCTCCACCAGGATTTTGCGTTTAGTATTCCCTCGCTCGGCGGCAAGTTCGCCTTGACAAAGAAATCGACTTGCTTTTCGAGGGACAAAAGCCTGGAATCGTGATTTTCCAACTTATTTTCGTGAGAAATTAGCCGCTGATTTACGGAGCCGCCCTTAAGCAAATGCTCCTTGAGCACCTGATTTGCCCAGCGACGAAATTGAGTGCCCTGAAATGATTTAACACGATAACCAACAGAAATAATTACATCGAGGCTGAATAAGGCGATTTCTAATCGCTAACGCATAATGTTGAACTTTTTCAAAAGATACTCATTTGGTGTTAGGTAGTCAAGCCTTTTTCTTGGTCTATTGTT
>NZ_FQWP01000014.1:0-83635 GCF_900129715.1 Fibrobacter sp. UWH9
CTCAACACAATCAGGCTGGGCGTGTCAAACGCAAGGATCGAGGCGACGAACAACAAGATAAAGCTACTGATACGGACTGCCTATGGCTTCAGGAATATGAACAACATGCTGTCGCTGATAATGTTGAGCTGTTCCTATGTAGATGTAAAGATAGCCTACGAATGGGAATCGGAATCGAGAGAATCATCTAGCAAGGCTGCCTAAATGCTTCCACACATGTTGATGATGCCTCTTTAAAAATTTCCATTATTCCGATACTGTATCGTATGCCAAAATCAAATCTTTGAAATTTATAGCCAAAACCGATGGTGCCATCAACCAACATTTGACTGGACGGATTTGATTTCGGTTCAAATTCCTCATCCGCGATTGTCACGCGTTCGTCAAAGCTAGTCAGCTTGACGTCAGGTCCAAGAGTTAGGAACATGTGGTTATCAAAAAAAACGTCGAATAACATTCCCAAGCGCAGAGAAACTAGAGTCAGTTCTTCCTCGGCATCTTGATCAAGATATTTAAACTTTACGGTATACCCATTTACATCGAGAGCGATTTCAGGAACAAAGGTCAATGAGTATCCGTTTGGTGAATATGATGAGGAAATCGGAATTGCAAATCTTGCTGCAATCAAGGACGTGCCTGCACCACTGCCTTCGTCAAAATCGCTTGGCAATCCGGAAAGCATGTTGAATGACAATCCAGACATGATTCCCACGGAAAAATTATCAAAGGATTTTGCCATCGACATCGTAACGCTCAAGAGCAAGGCCAGGAGAGTAATTCTAATCTTCATGATTACCTCCTATATTCTTTTAAAGTGAAAAACGGAATTTCTCGATTATAATAATCCATTCTGTTTTCGAAATTTGCTTCACTACTGACTATCTGTTTCAAGTTCATGTCAACAGCCAAGGATACATAGTGACCCTTTGAATCTGTAATCTTGAATCGAGCCCTGTTCTTTGAATCGCCGTAAATGACATTTCCTATAAGGACTGTCGTATCGTTTTCCACCCAATTGTCATCTAAGTAGTAACCACTAAAACTGATCTTGTCGTTTGGATGTTCCAAATTACCCATGGTCGGAATAAAGTCATCGCCCTTAATGTAATTCTTTATGGAATTTGAATAGGCAATCAATGGCTTGGGCTCCTTCCCCTCTTCTGTCAACTGAAGGCTAAGGATAGAGGCTTTCGAAAACCTGCTTTCGTTTACAGTGTAATGATTCCCATTGGGACTTGATGAGGTCTGTATTGTATCTGTTGCGAAACTGTCAAAGGAAAGGCCGCATTTAGAAGAACCGTTGTCGCAGCTAAACGAAAAAACGACCCCCTCCAAGTCGGTCAGGGCAACCTCGTTTTCCAATTCCTTTTGATTAACCGTGTAAAGATCAGCGTAAGTGCAGCCCAATAGCAGAGCCGATACAAACGATAGTGCAAGAAATCTCTTTTTCATCCGAATAAAACCTCCTAATCTACCAACGTGCAATATAACTACAAATTTTATAAAGGGCGTAAAAAAAATCAAGGCGAATTACCGAAGGATCAATCGGGAATTTTAGATTTTACCATGGAGCATCCCCAATGACAAGGGAATAAGAAAAGCGACGCAACCCCCAGGCCGCGTCGCCTTTCTTGTGGTCTCCTAACCAACAACTCAACAACGCAAAACAGCAAGTGTTTTGCTTAATCCCAGAAACAAGATGGCATCACCCACCTTACGTCCTAATCAATAATGTAACGGAAAGATTTTTTAGAATCTAACCCCAAACGTAAACAAATTTAGTTAACAAGCAAAGAATTGTCCACATACTTAACTTTTACAAAAAAGAAACCCCGCCGGTATTTATCCGACGGGATTTCTTTGATTTCAATTTAGCCCATCAACCTTTGCGGCATTAGAGCTAATTTGAGGTGATTACTTGTCGAGAACGATCAAAGTAACGGTGCGCTTGCCAACCTTAACCGGCTTAGACAGGTCAACATCCTTAGCCTTCTTGGAAGGATCGTTTGCCCAACCTTCCTTCAGCTTTTCGGAGGACTTGTCCAAGACCTGCATCTTAGCCTTGCCCTTGAAGCCCGGGATATCCAGCTTCAATTCGTAGTCGCTGTAGGGGCTCTTGTTGATGACCAGGAGGCTCTTCTTCTTACCATTTTCGGTGTAGTAAGTAGTGAGGAGAGATTCCTTATCGCCAGTGATGGTGGTCTTGAGGAGCTTGCCGCGGAGAGCGTCAGAAGCCATCTGGAATGCCCAGTAGCTGGGACGCGGGCAGTTCATGCATTCTTCTGCAGATCGGGTCAGGTAACCGTAGTCACCGCCTTCCGGAGTGATGTCGTTGTGGATATCCCAGTACTGTGCGTTGTCAACATTTTCAGTTGCGAGCATAGCCAGGTAGTCAGCAACGAACAGGCCGTTTTCGAGAGCGATGGTCTGCGGACCCGGGTTGAAGTCAACAGAGTTCCATTCGGTGAGCCACAGTTCGATCTTCTTGTCCTTGTTGAACTTCTTGGTCCACTTATCTACGGTCTTGTGCAGACGGCTGTAGATCGGGGTCAGGTCCTGAGGAGCAGAGAGCATGGCGAAGTCGTTTTCTTCACCGAAGTGCTGCGGATAGTGGTGAACGATAAGACCGTCAGCGATGTCGCCGGTTTCGCGGAGAACGTTTTCGTTCCAGTCGCCATCGAGAACGCCGAGCACAGCAACCTTAATGGTCGGGTCAACCTTCTTCATAGCTTCGATGAACTTACGTGCGCGCTTACCATAAACAGTACCGCCGTCCTTACCATACTTTTCGTAGTACGGGTGCCAGTTACCGTAGACTTCGTTACCGATTTCCCAGTACAGGATGTTGGCCTTCTTGTCTACGTTAGTGTGCTTAACCCATGCTGCAGCTTCCTGTTCGGTGCCGGAACCGAAGTTCACGGTGAACATAGCGTTGGAGCCGGTCTTCTTCAACCAAGCGAGGAATTCGTCGGTATCGACCATCCAGTCGTGGTTGTCGAGGATTTCCTTCCAGTGGTCGTCATCAGCACGGAGACCACCCGGGTAACGGATAATGCCGTGGTTGATGCGCTTTGCATATTCCCAAGTCTGGGTCTTGAACTTCTTGTTGTCCAGCATGTCGCCGTCCCAGAGGGCAGCGTTGATACCGAAGAGGCCACCAGAGATGTTCGGGTTGATCACGTCGGAAGAACCCTTGACGTCAACCTTGACAACTGCCGGACGGGCAGCAGCCTTGACTTCCTTCTGGTTGGTCAGCTTAATGTTATCGATTTCGAAGGAACCGTTAGAACCTTCTCCACCCGGTTTGAAGTCCAGAGAAACAACACCCTTCAGGTCGAAGAGGCCGTTTTCCTTTGCTTCAGGCGGCTGGTAGTACGGGAACTTGCTGAAGTTACGGAACGGAACGATCACAGTGGTACGACCGCGAGGTACACCGGTGTTAGCAACGAAGAGTTCGCTGCCAGCGTCGCCGACCTGAACGGTAATAGACTGCCACGGACGTTCAGAGTAAACGTCGAACATGATGCCCCAGTGCTTGGTCCAGTCACGGTCAGCAGCCGGGCGGTTGTTCTTCTTGAGGTCGAGCACAACGTCAACCCAGTCAGACATTTCGAAATGCTTGACATTGAGGGAGTTGCCATCGAGCTTGGAAGTCTTGAACGGAACATCAACTTCAACCTTGGACTTCGGGCCCTTAGACGGTTCCCACTTGTCGCCGTTGAACTTGCTTTCGAAGTCAGAAATTACGTAGTCAGGAGCATTGCCCTTCCAGTTATCCCACTTGATATCCGGGTCAACCCAGTCGATATTTTCGGTGAAGGTAACCTGGTCAACGTAGATGGTCACAGGAGCCGGCTTGCCCGGTTCGCCCTGGTTTTCACCCTTGCCGACAGAGAAGCGGAGTTCCTGAATCTTGTTCCACTGGATATCCTTAGCAACTTCGGCCTGCTTGTTAGCGTCCCAAGCCTTACCCTTGTCGCCGAACTTCTTCAGAGGAATCTTGACGAGCTTCCAATCGGTACCAACCTTGGCGCCTTCGATCCAGTCGTTGAGGCTAATCTTGGTCTGGCTCTTGATATCGTTGCCCTGGTTGTCCAGAATACCAACGTATACCTTTTCGCCACCGAGCTTACCCTTGATCCAGAAGTAGAGACCACCCTTGTTACGGACCTTGGACAAGTCAACATACTTGCCTTCGCCCAGAGAGTAGGTCACACCGGACCAGTCGTTGTTATCGATGTAGAGAGCGAGAACGTTCTTGTTACCCGGAGTCTTGGAGTCAGCTTCACGCTGGGCAGAGAGACCACCGTAGCTGTAGCTGAAGCCCTTCAGGCCATCAGAGTAGAAGATGCCGTTGGCAACGGGCTTAGCCTTGCCGTCCAGCTTTTCGGGGTTCTTAGGACCGTCGATGACGTCGTTGTTTTCATCCCAGTAAACCATCTTGGCCTTGGGCTTGGCCTTCTTGTTACCCTTGACGATTTCGATGTTGTCAACCCAGACTTCGAAAGTCTTTTCGGCGCTCTTGTCGATAGAGAAGCGGATTTCTGCAATCTTATCCCAGTCGATACGTGCGGGGAATTCAGACTTACGGGTGTTGTCCCAGTAGAGACCACGATCCGGGAAGTCGACCAGAGGAATGGAAACCTTCTTCCATTCGGTAGTGACGGAGCCACCTTCGATGTACTTGTTCATGGGAAGAACGACCTGAGTCTTCTTGCCGTCAGAAACTTCTTCATCGAGGAGACCGACCTTAACAGTTTCGCCACCCTTTGCGCCCTTGATCATGAATTCGAGCTTGGAGTCGAGCATGAACTTGTTCAGGTCGAAAGTTTCGTTGTAAAGGCAAACGGAAGCACCGGAATATTCGCTGGGGTCCAGCTTGATATTCAGAGCGGACTTGGACTTGTAGCCGCCGTCCTTCGTAATGGTGATACCCTTGCTCTTGCCGCCGTATGCGTAGTCGAAGCCACCCTGGCGATATGCATCGTCAAAGAACTTGTAAGGAACTACACGAGGTGCTTTCGGCTGAGCCATTGTAGCTGTCACACCAAAACCCAGAAGGGCAATGGATGCAGCAGTCAATGTACGCTTCATCATATATCGTATCCTTTTGTTTGTGTTAGTTTGATCTTTGTTTTAATTTGCTATTCGAAATTAAATCTTTTGAGGCCAAAAAAGGTGCACGCGGCGCGAAGTCGCGTACACAGATTGAACCAAAATTACTTGGCTTCCTTCAGCATCTTTTCAACCAGTTCGGGGCTGAAGCGATCCTGGCGCTTACCGTTGATGTAGAAGTTCGGGGTGCCCTGAACGCCAACCTTGACGCCCAGATCGAAGTCCTTCTGGATGCGAGCGTTCATGGCATCGTCCAGGACGCGGTCCTTATTGAACTGTTCAATGTTCAGGCCAACTTCCTTAGCAACTGCTTCGAAGGTGGAGTCGGTCAGTTCGCGGGAATGGGGTGCCAGAGCATAGCGATATTCCCAGAACTTGCCCTGCTTCTGAGCGGCAATGGCTGCTGCAGCTGCCGGCTTGGCGTTAGCATGGAAGGACAGCGGGAAGTTCTTGTATATGAACTTGATTTCGCCCGGGTGCTTGTCCATGAGTTCCTTCATGGTGGGAGCGATGCGAGAGCAGTACGGGCACTGGAATTCGGTGAATTCCACGATAGTCAGCTTGGGGTTGGTGGTGTTGCCGAAGACCGGAGATTCGTCAACGGGAATGTCCCAGACCTTGTTGTCTGCTTCCATTTCAGCCTTGGCAGCTTCGAGAGAAATGCCTCGCTTGTCGAGAGCGTACTTAAGAATTTCGAATTCTTCCTTAACCTGGTTGAAATCCTTTTCGAGCTGGTCGAGGCGAGCCTGCTGGTTGAAGGAACCACCGGCGGAAGCCTGGTTACAAGCAACAAGACCAGCAACACAAATAGCCATAGCGGCAATGGAGAGACGTTTCATTTTTTTCCTTTTAGTTGAACAAAGTCTAGCAGGCGTGGTCCGCCCGCAATTTTGAGGAAATATATATAATAGAGGAGAGACGAGAGAGAAGAGACGAGAGAATATGGCCCAAAAAGGCTTGTGGCGAGATATCTGATATGAGCTACCAGGTATGAATTATCAGATATGAGATATGAATTGTGAATTGTTCTGATTGCCCCAAAGCACCGCAGGTGCGGCCTAATACCTAAAAGGCCGTAAGGCCGGCCTAATATCTGTAGTAAGGTATGAGGTGCGTTCTGTATTCACTATTTGCTCATCTCAGCGGATTTGCGTCGCTCTTGTACCATTCCATGAACTTGGCGATGCCGTCGTGGAGGCTCCAGTGGGGTTTGTATTCGCACTGCTGTTCTAGCTTGGTGGTGTCGGCGTTGGTCTGGTAGACGTCTCCCGGCTGCATGGGCAGGAATTCCTTCTTGGCGGGTTCGCCGTAAGCGTTCTCGATTTCGCTGATGAAGTCCATCAGCTTTACCGGATTGCTGCAGCCGATATTGAAAATGCGGTATGGAACGTTGTTTTCACAGTTTGCGGCCTCGGGTTCGCGGTCCAATACATGAATAGAACCTTCAGCAATATCGTCGATGTAGGTGAAGTCGCGGATCATGTCGCCATTGTTAAACACCTTGATTGCTTCGCCCTTGGATATGGCTTTGGCAAAAAGCATAGGTGACATGTCGGGGCGGCCCCAGGGACCATAAACAGTGAAGTAGCGGAGACCGGTTACCTTGATTCCGTAGAGCTTGGCGTAAGCGTGGGCCATCAGCTCGTTGCTCTTCTTGCTTGCGGCGTAGAGGCTCACCGGGGAATCGACTTTGTCGTCTTCGCTGTAGGGAACCTTGCTGTTGAGACCGTATACAGAACTGCTGGAGGCGAATACCAGGTAAGGCACCTTGGTATTGCGGCAGGCTTCAAGAATGTTGAGGAAGCCTACCATATTGCTCTGCATATAGGCATAGGGGTTGGTAATTGAATAGCGGACTCCGGCCTGGGCCGCAAGGTTCATGACCTTGTCGAATTTTTCGGAGGTGAAGAGGGTATCCAGGGATTCCTTGTCTGCAATATCCATGCGGATAAAGCGACAGTTGGACCACTTGGTACTGGTCAACATTTTGCCAAATTCAAAATTGCTGTCCGGCTGTTCAAAACCGTTTTCACGAAGTCTTCCGTACTTGAGACGCTGATCGTAATAGTCGTTGATATTATCAAGCCCTACAACTTCATCGCCGCGATCTGCAAGCATCTGCATAATCTTGGATCCGATGAAACCTGCTGCACCTGTAATCAGAAACTTCATTTATACCTCTAACTTTTCCGTCCCAAATATAAAAAAAAGCGGCCCTGAGGCCGCTGATTTACTTAGCGCTTTTTCTTCTTTTTGTAGCTGCCATAAGAGCCGTAGGATCCGTAGGATCCGTAGTGACCATAACCATGACCGTCGGATTCGCAATGGTTCATCACGAGGGCGTGAGGCTTGTTGCCGCAGCGTTCGATCTTGATCATGGCTTCCTTGATCTGTTCCATGGAATGACGTCCGTAATGGAGAACGAACAAGGCGAAATCCACAACCGGGAAAATCAATTCGGAGTCAGTGACCAGATTCAGAGGCGGAGTATCTACGATAATGGTGTCGTAGGTTTCCGAAGCGCTATCAAGGAGTTCCTTGAACTTGGTTCCGCGCAGCAATTCACTGGGAGAAACATCTGTTATACCGGCGCCGATTACAAACAAGTTCTTTGTGATGGAGTCTGCGACAGCGCTTTCCAGTGTGCATCTTCCAGAAAGTACGTCGCCGAGACCTTGCTTGTGATGGCTGTAGACCACACCACGGCGCATGTCGGCGTCGATCAGCAAGGTCTTCTTGCCAGCGGCTGCATACAGGGCGGCCAGGTTCTTGGATACAAAGCTCTTGCCGACGCCAGGAATCATACCGGTGACCATGATAACCTTCTGTTCACCCACAGAGAAATCAATTGCAGTATAAAGGGAACGGAAAGCTTCGCTGGCAGGATCCTCGGGATCTTCTTCGACGAGAGGCAGGGTGTTCTTGCCCTTCTTGCGGAGGCTGAGGATGCTGTTTTCGGACTTGGGAATCTTGGCGTAAACGCTAACGCCAGTTTCGCGTTCAATTTCAAGAGAGCTACGCACGCCACGCTTGGTCATCTGGAGCAGGTAAATCAGGAGGGCGCCCAGGAGGAAGAAACCTGCAATGCAGCCGATCAAGATCAGCTTCTTGTTGGGCTTGCTAGGCTTGCGTTCAATCTGAGCGTAGTCCACAATGCGGACGTTGCCCACTTCACCAGCACGGACCACACGGAGCTGCTGGATGTTGTTGAGCATGGAAGTATACTGAGCGTTATTCACGGCAACTTCTTCCTGAAGGCTAATCACTTCCTGCTGAGTCAATGGCATCTTGGCGGCAGAAGATTTCAGTCGGGCCAGCTCGGCGCGTAGACGATCCTGCTGCTTTACAATGGTGACCACGGCCGGATGCTCATCCTTGAACAAACGGGTCTGTTCCTGACGCTTCTGTTCCAGTTCAAGAATCTGCTTTTCGAGGTTGGCTTCCTTTTCAAGGTGAGTGCGGGTTTCGCCGCTCAGGTCCACGGAACCAATCTTATGACGGTAGTCGGCCAACTTCTTTTCGGCGGAATCAAGTTTTGCCTTAACACCGGGCAGCTGATTTTCAAGGAATTCCAAGGTCTTTTCTGCTTCGGCACTGCGCATTTCAACATTCTGGCGCAGATAAATATTGGCGATGGTGTTCAAGATGGAGGCGGCACGGTCTGCATACTGATGCGTATAGGAAACGCCGATGATGCCGGTCTGCTTCCCCCTTTCAGCAACGTTCAGCTGCTTCACGAGTTCACGAACTGCGGCCAGCGGATCAGATTCGACGAGAACGAACATCTGGCCGGGTTCTGCACGGAGAGCCTTGACCTGGATAACCAGGGAATCTCCTGCGTAGGGGGCAGAAACAGGTTCACCTACCCTACCTTTTACCAGTTCCGTATCTTCCGGGGTAATGACAATGAATTCATCCTGACCGGTAACCAGGGCATACCATTTTTCGGTAATGGCAATTTCAGGAATATGCAGGTTTTCAAGGTCCATACGTCCTTCCTTATGGGTCAGACGTTTCATGGGTCCCTTGGGATAGGCGTTAAAGCAAAGTCTTTCCTGTTCGACGACGTAGCTCAAGACCATGCGGCTCTTGAGAAGTTCGATTTCTGCTTCTGCGGGGCTGGCTACATCAAGGAGTGCGCCCATTTCGCCCATGGCCTTTCCGGCCTTGTTTCCCTTAACATCAATTTGAAGAAGAGCGTCGCTAGTATATTGCGGGCGAACCCAGTTAGAGGCCAGGAAACCTACAACAGCACCGACGACTAGACAGAAAAACAGGAATAGCTTGTGCTTAAGAAGAATTCCTAGAACTTCGAGGAGATCGATTTCGTCGTCGTTCTTTGCACTGCCTGTATTGGATCCGTTTTTTGTGTTAACTTGAGAGTTATCCATTTTTAACCAATATTCCCGTCAGAAAATCTTTTTACGCGGTATTTAAACAAATTCTGAGCAAATATAAAAAACTTTCAGTATTCCGAAAGGTTTTTGTAATATTTTGTGTTGATTTAAGCACAATAAAAAACACCCCGTAAAAAACGGGGTGCCTTCAAACTTTTGGGTCAAGAATTACTTGCTCTTCTTGGCAGTCTTCTTTGCAGCCGGCTTCTTAGCCTTGGGAGCGGAAGCCTTGCAGAAGTCAACGTATGCCTTCAGCACGTCGCAGAACACTTCGTCCGGAGTGTTGTCGCCAACGATGTGAGAAATGATCTTCTTGTTGTACTTGGAAAGAACCTTGGCGGTGGATTCCTTGTAAACCTTGAGGCGGTTCTTGATAACAGCTTCGTCTGCGTCATCCTTACGGCCTTCGATCTTGGCGCGGTTCAGGAGGCGAGCAACGATGGTAGCTTCATCCTTGATGTCGAGCACGAAGATGTGCTTCACGTCGACGATGGATTCGATGAGCTTGACCTGTTCAACGGTACGAGGAATGCCATCCAGGAGGAGGGTGTCCTTTTCGGGATTCAGCTTGTTGGTGTTGACAAGACCTTCAACATAGCGGCCGAAGATTTCAACGGTAGCTTCGTTGGGAACCAGGAGGCCCTTGCTGGAGTAGGAAGCGAGGAGCTTGCCGGATTCGCTGGAGGGAGCGATGCCGCGGAAGATGTCACCAGTGGAGAGGTGCTTCAGAGAAGTGGTTGCAGCGAGCTTAGCGCCGACGGTACCCTTACCGGAACCCGGTGCACCGAAGATAAGAACGGCAGAAATCTTTGCCATGATATTGTCCTTTGGTTGATTGTTTGAACTTTTCGTAGAAAAATATAGAATAGTGGTTAGTGGTTAGTGGTTGGTGGTTAGTATTTGAATGCAAAAAAATTCACTTTCTACCTACTGTCTACTAACCACTGTCTACTAATACCTAGCTGGGCAATGCCTCGGAAGTAAACTTCAGCTTGCCATCCACCACATCCAGGGAAATCGTGGAGAAGTCCTTGTAGATTCCAAGGAGGAGTCCTTCGGCAATTTCATCTTCGATCAACTGCTGAATGGAACGACGGATGGGGCGGGCGCCCAGGGCGGAATCGTAATTGTGACTAACTACAAATTCCTTGGCGGCCTGGGAAACTTCCAGCAGGATTCCACGTTCAGACAAGTTCTTCTGCAAGAAGGTCAGCTGGATATCCACAACAGAAGACAAGTCCTTCTTGGTCAACGGACGGAACACAATCTGTTCGTCGATACGGTTCAGGAATTCCGGAGAGAATACACGCTTTACTTCTTCGCGGATAGCGGTTTCCATACGTTCGTAGTCGTCGGTCTCCCCCATCTTGGTAAAGCCCATGCCAGAGCTATGGCGGACTTCGCGGGCGCCGGCATTACTGGTCATGATGATGATTGTATTCTTGAAGTTAATCTTGCGACCATAGCTATCGGTAAGAATACCATCATCCAGAATCTGGAGTAGCAAGTTGTAAACGTCCGGATGAGCCTTTTCAATTTCATCCAGGAGCACCACGCAATAAGGGCGCTTGCGGACCTTCTCGGAAAGCTGTCCGCCGTTATCTTCGAAGCCAACGTATCCCGGAGGCGCACCGATCAGGCGGCTAATGCTATGTTTTTCCATGTACTCGCTCATGTCGATACGAATCATGGATTCTTCGCTACCAAACAGGCTCAAGCTCAAGACCTTGGCAAGTTCAGTCTTACCCACACCGGTGGGACCCAGGAACAGGAAGCTACCCATGGGGCGCTTGTTATTGCGAATGCCGGCGCGGGTACGGCGGATTGCCTTTACGACTGCATCTACGGCCTGATCCTGACCAATAACACGTTCCTTGATTTCGTCACCCAACTTTAGAAGTTTCTGTGCTTCTTCGCCAGCCAAGCGGCTAACAGGAATGCCGGTCATCTTACTGATGCAATCGCGGATTTCGTTTTCGTCAACTACGGGAAGTTCTGCGGAATCTTCCTTGTTGAGAGCTTCGCGGCGTTCTGCAATCTGGTTTGTAAGAGCTTCAATCTTGTCGCGGAGGGCGGCAGCCGTTTCGTACTGCTGTTCGGCAATAGCCTCTTCCTTCTGCTGGAGGGCTTCTGCCAAGGCATCTTCCATTTCCTTCAAGTCCTGAGGTGTGCGGATGGAATTCAGGCGGACACGGGCTCCTGCTTCATCCAAGACGTCGATGGCCTTGTCCGGTAAGAATCGGTCGGAAATATAACGTTCTGCCAAGGTGACGGAGGCGCGAATGGCTTCGGGCGTATAACGGACCTTATGATGTTGCGCATACTTGGCTCGCAGACCTTCCAGAATCTGGATGGAATCTTCAGAAGAAGGCGGGTTCACCACGATGGTCTGGAAACGGCGTTCCAGGGCGGCATCCTTTTCGATGTACTTGCGGTATTCATCGATGGTGGTCGCGCCAATGCACTGGAGTTCGCCACGGGCAAGTGCAGGCTTGAAAATATTGGAAGCATCCAAGCTACCTTCAGAACCGCCTGCGCCTACGATGGTATGCAATTCATCGATGAAAAGAATGACGGAATTATCTACGCGCTGAAGTTCCATAATAAGGCCCTTCACGCGTTCTTCAAACTGTCCGCGGTACTTTGTGCCTGCCACCATGGCTGCCACATCAAGGCTAACTACGCGCTTGTTGGCCAACAGTTCCGGAATCTTCTTCTGGGCAATCTTCAGTGCAAGACCTTCGATAATGGCGGTCTTACCCACACCCGGTTCACCGATGAGTGCCGGATTATTCTTCTTGCGGCGGCAGAGAATCTGGATCAGACGTTCAATTTCTGCTTCACGACCGATAATCGGGTCCAGCTTACCCTGGCGGGCCATAGCGGTCAAGTCGCGGCCAAAATGTTCCAGAATCGGAGTCTTGGAGCGGGACTGGGAACGAGCCTGCTGACGGGTTTCACCAACGCGGGGCTGACCTTCGCGGGGCTGTTCTCCCCCGAAAGGACCTTCGCTAGCCATTCCCTCTTCGCCGGGAACCTGAGATTCCATAGCATCGCGCTTGATCTGCTGCAGAGCCTGCTGGAAATTTTCAAAGGTGACGCCGAAAGTGGAAAGTGTACCTGCAGCGGGAGATTCACTCTGCTGCAAGATGGCAAGCATGAGATGTTCAGGACCGATGTACTGGTCCCCTTCGTCCTTGGCGATCTTTGCCGCATTGAACAATGCTGCCTTACAACGAATAGTAAACGAAAGGAGTGCGCCGTGAGCATCGCCCACAGTCATGATTCCACCGTTAGAAGTCAAAGAACGCTGAACATTTTCGCCCAGTTCATTCAAGTTCACCTTGAGGGCGGTCAAGGTTTCTGCTGCAAAGCCGGAATCTTCACGGACCAGTCCCAGCAGCAAATGTTCTGTGCTAATGCTGTCGCTGCCCAAATTGCGGGCTGCCATGCGAGCGGCCTGTAAAACCGCCTTAGCCTTCTTCGAAAAAATACCGTTAATATCAGACATAACTTTTACCTAAAAATTCTCATTCACTATCGTTTTTATAGTTTGCGCTTGTCTACTTGACGTCCCATATTTTTTTATCAAACGGATCCATCTTACTTTTTAAAGGACGTTATTCGATACTCTGGATCAAACCGTTATGCATCACCACTCGGCGTTTAGCGAACTTGGCCAACATCTCGTCGTGGGTTACAATGAGGAACGCCTGGTTGAACTTCTCGTTCAGTTCGCCGATCAGTTCGTTAAGCTTTGCGGAATTGGCTTCGTCCAGGTTGCCGCTGGGTTCGTCGGCCAGCACCAGATCCGGCTTGTTCATCAGGGCGCGGGCTATGGCGATGCGCTGGCGTTCACCACCGGAAAGTTCGCGGGGCAAGTGCTTCAGGCGGTCTTTCAGGCCAACGGTTTCCAGAAGCATTTCGGCGCGTTCGCGGCATTCGGCTTCGCTTGTTCCGAGAATGCGACCCGGTACACAGACGTTTTCGAGAGCGGAAAATTCGCTGAGCAGATGATGGAACTGGAACACGAATCCCACTTGAGCTCGATGGTACATGTCACGTTCATGGCTGCTGAACTTCGAAAGTTCCTTTCCCTTGAACAGAATTTCGCCAGAAGTGGGAGTATCCAGCATACCCACCAAATTCAGGAAGGTGGATTTACCGGAACCGGAGGAACCTGTAAGAGCGACTAGTTCGCCAGCGTTCATTGAAAAATTAACGCCCTTCAGAATTTCCAGCTGTTCACCAGTTTCGCTAAAGACACGACGCAAATCGCGAGTTTCCAATAGGCATTGAGGTACGAGGTTATCAGGTCGCTCGCAAAGCGAGCTAGAGGTTACGCTGGTCTGTACCTCAGCATCATTCTTTAAATCAATACTCATTATTACCTCAAAGCGACCTAATTCGTATGCACATATTAAACACCTCCAGGAGCGAAGCTCCGACCCCATACCTCAGAGGGCGAAGCCCGACCTCACTACTCATGTCTAATGGCTCCTACGGGGTCAAGTCTGCTGGCTTTCCAGGCAGGAAGAATGGTGGCGGCCACACAAAGAGCGATGCCGATAACAAAAATCAGGACCACATCCAGAACATGAACCGATATGGGGAAATAGGGAATCACGTAAACGTCGCCAGGCAACTTGATAAAATGGTAAGCTTCCTGAAGTTTGCACAAAATCAAACCGATGGAACCTCCTACAATGGTTCCGCCCACGCCAATGAAACTGCCCATGAGCATAAACACCCGCATGATACTAGCCTTGCTAAAGCCCATACTGCGGAGGATTCCAATTTCCTTGGTCTTGTCGATTACCACCATGATCAAGGAACTGATGATGTTAAATGCGGCCACAAGAATAATCAAGCAAATCACTGCAGCCACGATAAACTTTTCATAGTTCATCCACTTGAGCAAGGTGATGTTCTTGGTCTTCCAGTCCATGGCGTAGTAAGGATAACCAAGCCAAGTGCCAAGACTGTCTACAGCCACCCCAGCCTTCCAATGGTCATTCATGCGGAACTGAATTCCGGTAACGGCGTCACCCATGGTAAGCAAGGTCTGCAGTTCGGGAATGCCCACATAAGCCAAGTTGCCGTCGTACTCGTAAGTGCCCGTCTCGAAGATGCCGCTGACCACGCACATCATCATCTTGGGACCACCGCTGGCGGCTACCGCATCGGGACTCTGGAATGTCTGCAGAACAAGTTTGTCGCCCACCACCACACGAAGTCTGTTGGCAAGGCCGTTACCCAGGATAATTCCCGGACGCATCTTGCCGCTCAAATCTTCAAGGCTATCTACAGAGTAGTTGCCCCACTTGATGTACTTGTGGATGTCGGTAACGCCCTTGGAGGATTCGCCGTCGATACCGTAAATCACGATACCGTCGTTCACCTTCTTGCTGCTGATGCCCACCTTGTAAATGATAAAAGGAGAAGCCGCAGTCACGCGGGAATCGTGGGCACGGACTTCCTTGATCAGGCTGTCGTAGGGCGCAATCGGTTCCCCATTGTAGGCCATGATTTCGAAGTGAGCGTCCTTGCCGATCATCTGGGCAGTTACCTCTTCTTCAAAACCGTTAACCGCAGCAAGAGCAACCACCAGCGCAAACACGCCGATGGAAACGCCAAGCATACTGAAGATGCCGATAAGCGAAACGAAGAGACTCTTACGCTGAGCCCCCAAATAACGCCAGGCAATAAGAAATTCGAGTTTGGACATGAAAAAGTGGTTAGTGGTTAGTGATTAGTGGTTAGTGGTTTTGAAGTAGCAGACAGCCGAGTTTTTAATGAGGCTAGCATTTTCCCGATTTCATCTAACATGCTAAGCAAATTTTGCGATTCCGTATCCGAACAAAGTCCAACACGTTCACATAAAGTCACTTGTGTTTCCAGTTCAGCTTTTGATCCCATTGCTATACTAACGAAATGAGCAAACTCGTTTTTTGATTTACGACCTTCACCTTCAGCAATATTGCTTGCAATGGAAACAGCAGCCCGTCGCATTTGAGAAACCATGCCAAAAAGTTCTTCCTTTGGAAAAGATTTCGTCACCTGATAAACAGCGACAGACAAGTCCATCGCCTTTTGCCAGACAACAAGATCCTTGTAGCTTTTTGCCATTACAGTTCTCTACTGCGACACTGTTTACTAACCACTAGCCACTGTCTACTCAATCGGCTTCGCCGATTAAACCTCAGGCTTCATCAGCGGGAAGAGCTGCACGTCGCGGATGGTTTCCTGGTTGGTCAGGAGCATCACCATGCGGTCGATACCGAAGCCAACACCGCCGGTAGGAGGCAGACCGGATTCGATAGCGTGCATGAAGTTTTCGTCCATGGGGTGAGTTTCGCCTTCACCACCGCGGCCACGGCGGACCTGGTCTTCCAGAAGTTCGCGCTGGCGGATGGGGTCGTTAAGTTCGGTATAGGCGTTGCCCAGTTCCCAGCCGTTTGCGTAGGGTTCGAACTGTTCGATGAGGCCTTCGATGGTACGGTGCTTCTTGCAGAGCGGAGTAGATTCGGTGGGCATGTCCTTGATGAAGGTGGGCTGGATCAGCTTGTCTTCCACAGTCAGTTCAAACAGTTCCAGGATGCCACGGCCGCGGCTGAATTCACCATCCAGGTGGCCGCCCAGTTCTTCCATCTTGTTCTTGATGTCTTCGTCAGACATTTCGTTGACCTTCAGGCCACCGAACTTTTCGATAGCTTCGATCATGCTGTAGCGGGGCCACGGAGCCTTGAAGTCGATTTCCTTGCCCTGGGTCATGATCTTGGTGGTGCCGTTTGCTGCGATACAGGCGCGTTCGTAGATGTTTTCGAAGTGGACCATCATGTCGTTGTAGTCAGCGAAAGCTTCGTAGAATTCCAGACCGGTGAATTCCGGGCTATGGGTACGGTCCATACCTTCGTTACGGAAGTTCTTGGAGAATTCGAAAACCTTTTCCATACCGCCAACAATGCAGCGCTTCAGGTAGAGTTCCGGAGCGACACGCATGTAGAGGGTCATATCGCAGGCATTGTGATGGGTGGTAAACGGACGAGCGTTTGCACCGCCGTAAATCGGCTGCAGAGTCGGGGTTTCCACTTCGATGAAGCCCTTTTCGATGAGGTATTCACGAATGGACTGCATAATCTTGGAACGCTTGATGAACACGTCCTTCACGTCGTCGTTCAAGGCCATGTCGATATAGCGCTGACGGTAACGGGCGTCCACGTCGGCAAATTCGTTGAACACCACCTTGTTGCCGTTTTCGTCAATCTTTTCCTTGGCAACGGGGAGCGGGCGCACAGCCTTGGAAAGCATGGTCACCTTCTTCACGCGTACGGAGTATTCACCGCTCTGGGTTTCGAACATAGTACCGTTAACGCCGATGAAGTCGCCAAGGTCGGTCATCTTCACGATTTCGTAGTTTTCTTCGCCAACTTCGTCGCGGGCGCAAACCACCTGCAGACGGCCATAACGGTCCTTCAGGTGCATAAAGCACATCTTGCCCTTACGATTGAAGCGGACAACACGGCCAGCGAAAGCCACTTCTTCCTGGGAAGCGATGAGAGCGTCCTTATTTTCCTTGAGAACCTTGGAATCATGGGTGCGGTTAAACTTATGAGGATAGGCCTCGATACCCATTTCCTTGAACTTGTCCAGCTTAGCCAGGCGAGCGACGACCTGGTCATTCATATCTTGCATTGCCATATTGAGTTACCTCGTGATATACACGTTTAAATTTTGAACGGCGAAAATTTAGAAAAAAGATATATGTGGCAAGTTTACAATTTTGCGATTGGAAACGATATAAGGGTTGAGGAGCGTTTTCATGCAGACAATTTACAAGTCCCTTGACATAAACCACGGACCCTTCGGAATTCACCAGACTCTTTATGTGGTAAGCCGTTATGTGAATCGTATTTTTGATTTACATGATAAGGAACGCAATTTTGAAACCGCATACGATAAATACAAGAAGGGCGAGATAAAAATCAATTACTCTGAAAAGGCCCTTACAGAGGTATTCTTCCTTGTCAAAGAATACAAGGATATGCTTCTCACCAACCTTTCCAAGAATCCTCATGAGACAAAGTCCAAGATTCCCAATTGGCTTGAATTCCTGATGCGTAAAACCATCACCATAGAAGACAGCCGTATCACGGTATATACGTCAAGTCTAAACTTTACGAATATCGAAAGTTTTGTCACCAAGTTGCTGGACTTCCTTGTGCTCCCCACCACCTTTATGGGGCATGAAGCAGAATTTAAAATCGACTACAGTTCCATACGCATCGAGAACATGACTGCCGTCACTGGCGAAAATTACTTCTATGACGATTTCGAACGTTTAGGCGACCGCTATAAATTTGACATTTGCTTCAACCTTTTTTTGACATCGAAAGACATTTTTCCTTTCGACATCAAACTTAAGCGGTACAAGATTCCCGTAAATGCAGAGGCTTCTAAAAATTTTGAACAAATTATTCAAGATATGCTGTTGAATCCAGGAAGTCTAACGTACTCACCCGAAAGTCAAACCGTTTACTTAACACCCATTACCCTAAAAGACGCCGAAGAAATGTTCTGCAGACGTCACATTAACCGTCGTCGTCTTAGTTTTGGTGATCTCCTCAGGGTGGCCAACCCACAAATCCTCCCTCAGCACGCCAGGCTCTCCCGCCTGATCTACCTGAATCAGGAAATCGGGACTGCTGACGATCACTTCCCGGGACTTTTTCTGCAGTTACAAACGCATACCCGGCAATATATCGAAGCCTTAAACCAGTTCCTCCTAGGAAATCATGAACCCCTGCTGCAATTATCCCTGAAGACGGCTCCAAATTCCCTGTGGTACCGAAATACAGTTCAAATCAAGGCCGACCAGCTGTTAAAACGCAATAGCAAAACCATAAAAAAAGTCCTCCAATACTTCCAGGATTTGCAGGATACATTGGAGAACATCAATAAAAGGGCCGAAGAGATTGGCGGTAGCTCTCCCTACAGAACCCTGCTAACGAAAATGCAATGCGAAAGAATTCTCGAAGACCCGCTATCCTATGTCGATGACAAGGACGACATCATCTCGGAACTGGCTAACGTTTTGCTGACCGGGATTTAGCGAAATTCTGCAGGATCTTGGAGGAGGGCAGCTTGGTAATGGCCTTGACGTGAGCGCTTTCGCTGTCGCGGCCTACACCTTGGGGCTGTTCCACCATTTCGACGTCTCCGGACTTGATGGAAATGGTTGCTTTGGAGGTGTACAGGGTCTTACCGCTGTTGGCCTTATCGCTAAAGTCCAACGTCACCGCCAGTTCAGGCGTTTTTGGATCGTCTACGAAGGAGAAGCCCGATTCCAGCAGGAACTTGCGGAGGGCTCCACATTCTGCGGTTTCTCCCTTGCAGGAAAGTCTGTAGGCAACGCCTGTCCTTTCGGCAGAATACTGCACAGTTTTCGAAACGATGGCAGCAGGGCGTACATACTTGAACTTAAGATCCGGAAGTACGGTCACTTCGCCTGTGGGCTTCTTGGCCATAACGTCCTTCAGGTCAAAGACAGCCTGTCCCTTGTCGTCGGTCTTTTCGACCACCAAATTCTTGCGGTCTTGCACCAAGGCGATTGGCATAAAAGCCACCGGCTTGGCGTAATCCTTCACCGATACAATCAATGCTTCGCTGGTCAAGTCCGTTTCCATCTTCAGAGACTGCAAATTGTCCATAAAGAATTCGCTCAAGGCGTTCAGTCGAGTGTCCAGCTTCAAGTCAGCGGGAACTTTCTGGACTGTAGAAAGATTTTCAAGTTCTTCGTTGTAACGGTCCACCAACTTTTCTAAGGCGGCCATGTCAACAGAAGTCTTGTAATAATCGTGAGCCTTCAGGTCGGTGCGGATAATCTTTTCCTTATCCTTTACGTCGTTACGGATGACATCCAGATCCAGGAGAATCTTGGAGGCAATCTGGTCCAGATCGACGGTCACCGTGGAAGTAAACTGGTTATTTTGCTTGGGGCCCGGAACAATCTTTGCGCCTTTCAGCACCACATTGGTGTAGCTGCCCTTGAACATGTCTGCGGATTCGGTAACGTTTCCGTTAGCGTCTTCAGACTTGCGGGTTTCCATTTCAGATTTTACCCGTGTGCTCATCTGCTTGGCAACCCCATCAAGAGCCTTCTGGTCGGCGTCCTTCTGGGATACCTTGGAGGATGCGGTATAGGTCAGCAGATTTTCGGCTGTTCCCAGGGAAACACCCAGGGCAAGGCTCAATACAATCGCTTTCAGGGAACGGCAGTTCATTACTGAATCTCCAGGATAATCAGTTTCTTGGTGATGTTCTGGCGGCGAACCTTGGCCATTCCGCTGAGGGCTTCGTAGAATTCTGCGTAAACCATCTGGGCGTCTTCGTACTTGTCGGGGTCGGCATAGACTACAAGATCGTAGGTGTTGCGGGTCATGGACTTCACCTGCATCTTGTTAAACATTTTGCGGACCTTCATCGAAACCGTATTGGAAATTTCTTCGGCCTGTTCATCGGTAAAATCGCCTGTCAAACGGCAAACCACCTTGTACTGCACCCCTTTTTCAAGTTCGGCGGCCAGTTCATCGCGGACCTTATTTTCCAAAGCGACGATGGCATTCTTTACAGCCTTCTGGACTAACACACGCTGGCCTTCCCCTTCGTCTTTCTGGCGGCTGGATTCGCTGGCGATGAGTTGTGCGGTAGAAGCGTCGCTGGCATTCAGGTCAATAACTAGATTGTCGTTCTGGATACTTCCGGCAAAAGTCAAGTTGATGTCGGCACCAACGGCAAGGCCTGCCACATAGGCCAAGTCGGCATCGTTACCGGCAATGTCATCCTGGAGCTGAACCACTTCATCAAGCTGGTTCTGGGTTTCGAGGCTCATGACGCTGTAGCCACGTTCAGTCATGTAGGCATTGATTACTTCCATGGCGGTTTTGGCCAGAGGATTCTTCTTGATGACTTCGATGCTTGTGGCCCCCTTGGCACCCATGGCCGGCAACACCATAACGGTGGGCTTTACCTTGAACTGCACGTTAGAAATGGCCACAGCCGGAGTTTCTTCGGCAGGATCTTCTGCCTTCGGAGCAGGCGCGGCGGCACTTTGTGCGGGAGCGACAGTTTGGCCGTCTTCCATTTCGCTATAGGCGTTCTTGGCATTGTTGCGTGTCGGTTCTGTTTCGGGAGCCGGAGCAGAAGAACAGCCAACAAGAGAAGCCATCAGCAAACCTGCAAAAGCAGAAGAAACAACACATTTTTTATAGAAAGTCTTCATAAGTACACCTAATTGTTTAAATTCCAGTTTGATTAATCTCTTACGAGGTCAGCCTTGGCCTCTTCAAATTCCTGAGCCTCGGTCATGTCAGGATCCAGTGCGTTTCCGTTGCGGGAATGGTTGCCGCAGAATACGGTATAAGTTTTCTTGGCCCGCTTGGTCTTGCCGTTCTTAAGCTTTGCCACCACTTCGTATTCGGCGATATGGTTCTGTTCCACTTCCACGTCGGCGCTGTAGTTCAGCGAACTCAAATCGCTACCTTCGAAGAGGGCCACCCTGTTTCCGCCCTTGGTCACTTCGATGCTGGCCAGTTCGCCCAGGTCATCTTCAGAAATATTCTTCAGGCTGAAACGCATCTTGTTGCGGTAAGTACCCTGATAGTAGTGGATCCGTTCATCCACCTTGCCGGCAATAGAAACTGCAAGCTTGCTCAAGTCCTTGGCGGCAGGTTTTGCGGGTTCAGCGGCAGAGGTCTCAACGGCAGCTTGAGCAGTGTCGCCGGGCTGTACAGCAGGAGCGGGCTTCACATAGGCAGTACTCCACAATCCGCAGGGGATTTCCAGGTCACCTTCCCTACAGCCGGCAATAAAGCGCTTGATGCCATAGGTTCCTTCTTCCCATTTAAAAGTATGCTGGTACAGACCCGTTGCAGGAACCGTATCCACCTCGCCCATGACGCTAACCACCAGGCCAGGCGTTGCGCTAGCCACCAGAATAACACTATCCTGTTCCGTAGTTTCGGCAAGAGGCAGAACCTCGAAGCGGATTTGCCTGGATTCCAGTTTCTTGGCAAAAGTAGCCTGACGTACGGCATAAATATTATCGAACTTTTCAAGAGCCTCGGTCAACTTTTCGATAGAACCGTCGGACGTCTTTGACAGAGAATCGATGGCAGTAGCCAAGGCCTTGGTACCCGAGGACTTCAGCTTCAGCTTCTTGGATTTACCCACGCTATCCAGCACCACGGTCTGGTTCTTTTCGATAGAGGTCGTTTCCTTATCCGACTTCACTTCGAGACGGCCTTCCTTCAAAGAGGCCACCATGTTGCCGTTTACGTTTCCCACAAAGCCTGCGGTTCCACGGATAGCAGCAACGGCAATTCCCGTGCGGAAGTCCATCTGGGATTCCCCTTGCTTCTGCACGTCAAAGTAAACATTACCCTGCTTCACATACACAGAAATGCGTCTGGACATGGAATCCAGCATCTCGGCAGAAATAGTCACGTCGGAAAGTTCCGAAATCAGCAAGGTAGAACCATCGTTCACACCCACCAGCGCCTCGGATTCCAGGGCGGTTCTGATTCGGTCGTTTTCCACCACCCTCTGACCCATGCGTAACTGGCTCCAGTCCGCGTTTTTCTTTAGCAGGTCACATTCGCCAATAACCTTACGGACCTTGCCCTTGATAATGGACTTTTCATCTTCCGCTTTCTTTGCGGCAGCCTTATTTTCGTCAGACTGAACCTGATTGGCGGTCACCTGGGTACCCAAAGCCTTTGTTCCCCCAGGATTTTCATCTTTACATCCACAAATGGCACATAGGGCTGCCCCGACGGCCAAATACTTCATCTTGTCAAAATTCAAAAACATGCTATGAATATCCCAAAATTTATTCCAAATGTAATAAAAATATCAGTTTTTCAGGACTCCCCCTATAAGACAGCCCAAACGATTTCCAAGCAATTCCAAAATCTTAAGAAATTCTTATTTTTTTGCTGTGAAAATTTTTAAAGGGAAGTTATGAGATTTTTGCCTAAAATCGCGCTTTTGCTTGTCGCACTTACTCAATTTGTATGGTCCGACCCCACCGCCTCCATCTTTGTGAAAGACGCCTCGGAGTTTCAGGCCATCCAGAAAGACTTGGAATCCTTGAAACAGGGACTGGGCCAGGGCAACCCGGAACTGGACGCCTTGTGGGAAGAAGCCAACAAGATCGCCAAGATGAACGACCAGTGCTCCATGATTTCTATCAACGATGTGCTGGACGACGCCTGTAGTCACTTCTATGCCGTTGAACTCCCCGAATTCGAAACCAAGTACATGGAACTTACCGGTGAACTGCGGCTGGGTGCCATGAAGATGGGCAATTCCCTTGCGGAACGTACCGAACAGATCAAAACCTGCGCTACGGCCTTGGGCGGAATCCTGGTTTCCAAGGAACAGTTGTTAAAGCTGAATGGTTCCGTAGACCTTGAACCCCTAAGTTTTGACGGTGCCTTTGACGCCACCTATAACTTCAACCTGTACTTTGATGCCGACCGTATGAAGTCCCAGCAGAACATTATGGAACGCTGGCTTGAAAAATGTGGTGACATCGTCATGCGTAAGGGCGGTGGCGAGTTCGCACCCCTCTTTATTGAATCTGTCTTGAAAATTAACGATTCCCTGAGTAACAGTTCTGCCAATGTGCGCATTGTGTTGGAACCGGACCTGTTGGACTTCTATCTTGATTTGAAACGTCCGGTTTCTGGCGCTTACTATTTGAGCGGAGCCAAGCTGTTTAGCGTAGAAGCCCTCCCCATGGGTCGTAAGTTCAGCCACCTGTTCGTAAACATGCCCCGTCGCAAGGTAGAACTCCCCTTGGGAACCGACGGTTCCATGCAAAATTTTAGGGGACGTGTGGAATTTACCGCTGCCTATCAAGAAAAGGATTTGATGGGCCGCTGGAGCTGGGGTTCCCTGGATTCTAACGCCACCGCTGCCGTTGCCAAGGGTGAAATTGTTTCGACTGCAACCGTAGGTGATTCTACCCTTCCTGCTCCCGTGGTCAAGCCTCTCCCCGACTCCACCACTGCCGTCGCCAAACCTGCCAAGGATTCCTCTGACAAGAATCTTGAAAAGCAGGCCGCCGAAGAAAAGGTCCGCATCGAAGAACAGAAACAGGCTCAGGCTGCCGAAGCCGCCAAGGACGCAACGAACGAACAGAAAAAGTCCAGCTTCAAGGTCCACTGGGTACCCCTGGCCATTTCTGGCGCCGTCGCTGTTGGCGGTGGCGTTATGGCTGCCGTATTCAACAACAAGGCTAAGACTGAACGTGAAAAGAGCATCAGTAGCCACGAAGAGTATAATGATCAGTTAGATAAGATTGAATCTGCTCAAACCATGCGAACCGTCGGTATCGGAATCGCCGCCGCAGGCCTTGTTGCCGTTGGTGTAACATTCTTGTTCTAAGGGGCTGAAAAATGAAGAATAACATGAAATTTGCAACTCGCCTGTCTGCCCTTTTTTCTTTGGGCTTTTTGCTGAACACCACTGCCTGTACTGACTACGCCGAAGAATTCAAGGAAGAACACAAGGGAACATACGGAGTCATAACTCCCGAAGGTAATACGGAGATTCCCACCTACGATTTTGAATCGGCCTTTCTTGTTTGGCAGGGTTATGCTGACGATTACATTTCTGAAACAACCTCATCTGGATTCAGCCCTTTTATAATTGCTAACGATAAAAGCAGCATTATTTTCCACGCTAAAGATGAATCGGGCAACAACTTCGCCACAAACTCTCTAGACGACATCAGTTCAATTGTCTCTAGAAGTGGGGGCCTTGCAGGTTCCTTGTACAATGCAGATGGCTATGCCGAAGCAGGTGTCGCATTCCGTTTTGAATCAGTGGACCTGAGCGACGAATCCAGTTACAGTGGAATCGCTCTTGCTCTTGGCAGCACCTACGCCTCCACAAATATCTGCCTGCTACACTTGGATGATAACGGTTCCGTTATATCTGAATACTGCTGTGAATTTAAGAACTTCGCCAACGATACTTTGGTCCGCGGAACACTGGTTCCGTTCAGTTCCCTGGAATATATCTTCGGTGAATCCGATTTCAACAAGTTTATGGGCGAAGCCAATGCCATCATGGTTTCCTTTGCAGGAGACTCTGACGAAAAATTCAGTTTCAACATTGTTGCTCTGGGATTCTATAGCGATGGTTCCTCTTACCTGAAATCAAGTGATGACGTTCAGGAAAACTCCAGCGAATCTGCCGATGTCGATTCCAGCGAAATCGTTAAGCCGAAGTCCAGTGGATCTGTAAAACCCGCCTCTAGTGCAAGTGTTGCGCCTAAGTCCAGCAATTCCGTGAAGCCTGCATCCAGCGCTAGTGTTGAACCGAAGTCCAGCGCAGATGAATCCAGTGCTCCTCGCTTTGTATGGAACGCACAAAATGGAAGCTCATTCTCCTATGACAAATACACTTGGAAATGGAAACTGGCTGGAAACTACAATGACATGTGGATGGTTCCTGAGGATTATGTGGGTTATGACGCCAACGAAAAACTAGACGATATCATTCAATCCTGTGGTGGTATTTGCGGCGAAATCTATCCGAATACAAAGGATTCTGTTCTGGTTTCTGTCAAAATGGAAAAGTCTATTGACATTATCAATTTGGAAGGTGTTTGTGTTGATTATGTCAGTACCGCAAGGGCTTATCTGCGACTGCATGGACTCGATGATAAATATGTCGATATTGACATGCCTAAAACTACGTCTACTGATCAGTACAGCAAGTTTACGTATACCTTGGGTAACACCGATTTGGAGCAGATCTTGTTACTGGTTGGCTCTTTGACTCAAGTCGATTTTGTAATCAAGACGACCGAGCGCCAGAACGCCTACTTTAACCTGATTACCTTTGGTAGCTTAAATGAATGTTCTTCTTCTATAACCCTTCCCACGCCTCCGGAATTTGTAAGAAATACTACAAATGGCTACTTCAAATTTGGCTGGAATGCTAATACAAAAGATGATATCTTCATGTGGTTTGACGGCGACACCATCACCAGCGAATGGGAATCCAACGGCAAGTTTGGATTCGGAGAAGACAATTTAACTGCTAAAGAATGTGTCAATAAACAAGGATATATTTACACCACCGTTTATACTAATAACAATCCTGAGATGTTCTTCTATCTTAAGGGAGATAAGACCAGTCAGGACATTACAGACTGGCAAGGAATCTGTGTAAACTATAATTGGAAAAATAATTGGAACAAGGTTGCTATAGAGAATCCCATAACAGCCCGATTGACCATTGAAAACGAAAATGGTAAATATTCTGCGGTACTTCCCTCTGATCCCACCAAGTTCCATATAAGGTGCTTCGAGTTTGGAAGCTTCCTTGATAATGAAGGCAAATCCATTGTGGATAATAAGGATGGATCTGTTAATGCTGAAAAAATCAAGATATCCTTTACCCTGAATAGTACTGATGGTGCTCTGGAGGGTGCATTTGAACTTCTTGAAATTGGCGAATACTCGGCAATGAAAAATTCCGATGATCCATATTTTACGGATAACATTATTAAGAGCTGTAACATCGAAAAAGAACATGTCTTGATGGGTGATACTCTCAGATGGAACTTTACATACTCGTCCTTGTACAATGGAGTAGTTAATACCCTGAACCCGACATTTGTATGGTTCCAAAGAGACACCACGTCAAGAACAGTCACGGATTCCCTCATTGTTGAGGATGAAAGTACGCAGTCTTATGGTCGTAATTTAAGAATCACTCTTGATGACGGGGTTTATCAAAATATTGAATGCCCTACAGGATGGGCTCTCTATCGCTATCAAAGTTGCGTCTACGAAACCGCCGCAAGCGAAATCGCTTATGGTAATGTTCAAACTATAACCCTCAACGGAATGTCTGGAAAGTTGCCTGATTCTCTGGTTACAGTAACCTGGAAGGATGCCGTTGGCAATGAAACAGAAAACAACATGGCAACTCTGGAACTGAATGAACAAGGACGCAGTTATACTCCTGTAGCCTATATTGAATACTACAATGGTATCAAGGATACAATCACCTGCGACACCATGAAGATTGAAGTACAATCAACTTGTGAAGGAAATGTGTTGTACAACTCAAGTTGGGGCGAAAAACAAAACTTGAATTGGGGATGCTGGCAAGATGATGATGGAGTTGAATGCTCGGTCGGAGAAATATCTGGTTCGAATACCATAGGAAATATGGAAGCAAATATATCTTCTGATGGAGAATTCCACGACATCTCTGATTGGGGTGGACTATGTATCACCTATAAGGCAAGCACGTCTCTTACTTTAGCCACAACTTATGATAACATGGGGACATATACATGGTTTAATGGCCTTGAAGCGACAGAAAACTATACAACAAAGAGAATTGCCTTTGGTGACGGAAAAAAGCCCTTTGGTAAAAGCATCGTTGTAAGTCATTTTTCATTTACATCAGAATCATATAATTACCAGGTTTACGAGATTACTACGCTAAAAAAAGTGGATAATATTGTCGGCCCCAAGGTATATGCTTGTGGCGAAACGAAAACCTATGACCCGGATGAACAATTTTGTGATTCAAAGGGCGAACCTCGTGAAAAATGTGGCGGTGAAGAATATAACGACCAGTCTGAATTCTGCGGCGAAGATGGAAAAATTTACAATTTGTGCAACAACAAGACTTTCTCCCCTCTTACAGAGTTCTGCAACTTCGATAACAATATAGAGACACGTTGCAATAATAAAAATACAGAAGAGTGTTTCTATTGGAACGGTAGCGAAGCACACAACGAAGGCGTTGTTGGATTATACTCTCAGGACCCCGTATTTACGTGGCCAGTAGATTTTGAAATCGAAACTAGTAAAAACAATGAAGAGTCTGGAACTCTAGATGCAGTTGTTTCCGAGTACAAAGCCGTAGTCGGGCGGTATGGATTTGAGGCTGAATATAAACAAGACAGCGAAGTCGATTACTTTCCTTATAACGGAGTTGCCTTTTCTGTAGGGAAAGACATTTCCTCGTGGGACGGAATTTGTATCACCTATACAAGTACCGATACTGCATACCTTAAGATAGATATTATTGATAACAGTGGAGGCGGACCTTATTCTTATGAAAGGCCTGTTGCGTTACTGCCTAAGACAAGAAATGATTCTCTTAAAACATTAGTCTTTACCTGGAATGATTTTATGTCTTCCTATGAAAATGTAATTGGTGACATTCATTTTTCTCCAACAGAAACATTTCCTGATATGAACAATGCTTTGAAGATGGTTAAAAGTATTGATTTAACCTATTCGGATGCTTTGGGTAAAGAAGGTTATTTCAGCATTTATGAAATTGGAAGTTCTAATCAATGTTCTGGTGTAAATGGCGGATTTACAGTACCTGATTTCGATAATATAACTCAGTGGTATCCGACAAGGTAATATTTCTTATAGCGTCAAAAAAGACCAGCTTTTGCTGGTCTTTTTTTATAGTTCCTTATAATTCCTTATGACGGCGCATATCGCGGATGTTTTTAGGAAGCACTTCCTTATGCCACTTGATCCATTCGGCGTAGTACAGGTATAGGCGTTCCTGCTTGCGGAAGGCGCGGCCGTGTACAATGCGGCGGCCGTTCTTTACTTCGGGGGGAATGGCGATGTGCAGACATTCGTGGTACACCACACCGGCTACGGCGTATTCCGGGCAGTTGGCTGCATCGTAGCCTTTGCTGATGCTGATCAGGTTGAAGTCTTCGCCGGTTACAGGGTCCTTGCGTACCGAATGAAAACTGAGACCCCCTACCCTATTGCTCCAGGTAATGCGGCATGTCAGCTTGTTTTCGAAATAGGTATTGTTGATTGCAGACAAAATATTTGTCAGGTCGTGATATTTGCCCTTGGGTTTCATGGGCGGAAGCTTGTGGCGGGTTGCCAGGGGTGCCTCCCCCTTGTCGGCAAGAATCTGGTCTACCAGCGTCCAGAAACGGGTCACCAGTTCCTTGGTCACTTCCTTGTTCTTCTGTGTCTTGCGTTTGGTGGCGTGTTCAGCCCATTCTGCTGCCAGTTCGCGGGCCTGCGCAAATTCATCAGACTTCATGTAGGCCGGGAAAATCACCTCGGGGTGGCCAAACAGTACTCCGCCCCTACAGCGGATGCTCTTCTTCATGAAGTTACTGTACTTAAAACCCACCAATCCGTTCTGTGAAACGGAATTGGGAACCTTGGGCTTATCGCTCTCCTTTGGTTTAGGAGGCGCACCAAAAAGGTCCATCTGGATTTCGTGTACAAAATCCGAAAAACTCATCCGACGACTTCGCCTCCGTCGGTATTGCTCATGACACCTTCGTACTTGTTTACAGCCAACAGACCGCCAAAATAGCTTTCGGGCAGGTCCAGCAGGGCGTAATGCTCCGAAACGCGGTACACCGCATCTTCGATGCTGTCGGGCAGGTAGACGATATAGCTGTCGTTTTCGGGTTTCTGCAAATGTTCCGGCGTACAGAATTGCGGGTCAGTTTCGCTAAAGTACATGCGGCAAGAAACAGGGCGGATCTTGTAGGCCATGCAGTCCCCCACCGGATTCGAGAAGGGGCAAGGCTTCCAGGCCGAAAAATAATCATGAAGGGCTAGGTCTTCGGCGCGGTCGTCAAACTCGTCCAGTTCCGTTACCTTGGCTGGGTCTGCATTCATGGGAAGGGTCGCCTGGTCTTCGGCCTTGCGCTTTTCGTAGAAATCCTCGAACATCGAAGACCTGAGCTGGCAGGCTTCCAGGATGTTCAGCAGGTCGTCGCGCTTTCGCAGGTTGGCATACAGAAACACCAGCTCGAAGGGCTCCACCGACATGGGGTAATGGTGGCAGCAATTGCCACAGGCGGGCCTGCACTGGATGGGGCGCGGCTGTTGAGGCAGAACCGCATCCAGGTACTTCATATAAAGGTCGTGGTACTCGTCCGTGAACTTGATGATGTTGGGCAGTTCCTGAGCCAGGTTATCTGGCCCGATGGCGCACTCGCGTCCAAGGCTTTGGGCCAGGGCGGCAAGACGGTCATTTTCGGCCCTGAGCAGGGTTGCCAGGCGCATTTCGGCAATACGGAATGCCTTGGTCGGGAGATATTCACGGTAAGAATCCATGGTCCAAATATAATTTTTTTAATCCCCTCAGTTTGCGCTTGATTTTCTGACGTCCATAAAAGAAAAAAATACAAAAAACGAAGTGTAAAAAACTAATGAAGTATATTTATTGTAAGAATAATGTTATCTTTGTAGCAAAATTGGAAAACAAAGATGATTTCATTCAAAACTAAGAAATTCGTGCTTGCAGCAGCACTGGCAACCGCTTTGGGTGTGGCGGGTTGCAACTTGTTCAACCCTACTGAAGATGCGAACATCAGGTCTGGTGATGCCGATGCCATGACTTACGAAGGTTACATCAAGTTCAGAAACAACGAGTACACTCTGGCTGCCGATTATTTCAATCAGGCAATCGCTGCAGATTCAACTCACTCCGAGGCTTGGTATGGATTGGCCAAGGCCAAGTTGAACATACAGGACTTGAATACCTTCGAACTTTTGAAGTACGTGAATATTAGCGGCGGAGCTGAACGACTGGCCTTGCTGGATATGGAACAGTCCGTGGTCGACAAGTACGAAGCCGGTATCGATACGGTGGTTACGCTGTTGAAGGAGTTTATCGCCCGCGACACCACAGGTCGATTGGATGGCAAGATTACCTACAGGACCATTTCTGAAAGCTATATGCTTTTGAACATGTTGCAGACATTGTTCGTGCTCCGCGATGCGACCAAACTGGTTGTCGGTTGCGGTATGGTGGATCCTAATACCGGAAAGTACAGCTGCGATGTGGGTGCTGTCCTCAATACCTTGAAAAGAAACAAGGATGGCGAGTCTACTGCCGCTCTGCACGAAGTCTTCAGCACATGCGAAAGTAATCCTGAAACCATGTCCTCTGTGGCTGGTCAGGCAATCCCCGTCTTTGACGAATGGCTGACCGATAATTCCCAGACTCAGGTGGCATCCACCATGTGCGGCGTCCTTGCCGACATTACCGAACCATCTGAAGATGCAGATGCAATCGATATGTCTGTCAACAGCATTATTGCAGTTACTGGCAAGAGCACTATCATGGATGACGATGGTGATGGCTGTTATGATGAAGAAATTATGGACGGCATGGACAACGATGGCGACGGTGAAATTGATGAAGATTTGCGTGACGTAAATGCTGAATTTTCCCTTGACCTGGCAACGCAGACAAAGAATATTGCTGCCGGCAAAACACAGACCAAGGACCGTGTGGTCTATTCCTCTTTCGGCCCCAACGAAAAGTACATGAATGTGGATATTGACCGTGACGGCAAACTCTGCACCGAAGAGAATTGCGGTGAATGGGAATATATCTATCCCTCTTATGCAAAGCGTGAAAGCAATGGCCAGAATTATTTGTTGAAGTTTGCCAAGAAGATTAAGTTCAACCCCATGGGCTTGTCCCCCGAAGAATTCAAGGCCCTCAAGAAGAGAGTGGCTCAGGATTATTCTGGAAGGATCTACAATTTGAAGGCACGCCAGGATAGCGTGGGTGGATGCTGGGTGAACTATACCGAGGAACAGTTTAGAATTTGGGTTAATGAGTGGGAGAACTTTTAATGAATTATTGTAAGTCCTTTTTGATGCTGGCGACTTCGCTTGCGGCATTGTCCTTTGCTGCCAAGGCGCCTACACACCATTCTCTGCGTGCTGAAGCTATGGGTAATGCCCATGTGGCTGTTGTAGATGATAAGGAAGCTATTTATTTTAACTACGCAGGCCTTTCTCAGATTAACAGACTGGGAAACTACAAGTTGCGTCCGGAGCAGGGGTACTACCCCCGTAACATAGGCGACATGCGTTTGAATCTTGGTGGAGCAGGCCCTTTCGAAACTTACTTCTCCACCTATAACGTAGCCAAGGATCTTCAGAAGATCTACAACGACGCCAATAATACGGCGAAACTTTTGGGCTTATCTTCTTCGAAGGTTCTCATGGACTCCCTGGCGGCTCATCCGGAACTGATCCACAAGATCAACAATTATGACCATAAGTCGCTGACCATGAAAATCAAGATGGATGCTGAAATGGCGTTCCATGGTTTTGGTGGTGCCGTTTGGGTTGACGGTAATATTTCTCCCCATTTGGATGGCGGTCTGATTATCCCCTACCTGGCTGTGGATACGTTCTACGTGGATGGTGTGGCTCAGGCGGGAGTGGCATACGGTTTTACCGACAACCTGTCTGTGGGTGTCGGTGTAAAGGCTGCAAAGCGTCACAAGGTCGAAATGATGACCTTGGATATCATGAACTATGCAACCCTGCAGGATACTCTTGAAGATCGTTACCACGACGCTACCGACCATATTCTGGATTTCAGTTCCATTTCTATGGGTATGGATCTGGGTGTGCTGTATCAGTTGACTCGCGAAGTTCGTCTGGGTATGTCTCTTAGAGATGTCTACTTCAAGGATCTTGCTGGTGATAAGATCACTCCGAACCTTTCTGCCGGTTTTAACTATAGCCCCCGTTTCTTTAACAAGAATACCGCCTATGGCCGTAAATTCAATTTCGCCTGCGACTATGCCGACGCCTTTGGCAAGGGGAACAACTATAAGCCCCTTTCCCATGTGAATTTCGGTCTGGAAGTGGAACAGAATATCTTGGCCTGGCCCGGCTATAACAACGCCTTCCGTGCCTTGGCCTTGCGAGTTTCTGGTGGCTTCAAGGGTGGCTACCCTACTGCCGGTATTGCTGTAGAAGCACTTCGTTTCTTTACCTTGGAAATTGCCACCTGGGCTGAAGAACTTGGATATTACACCGGTCAAGATGAAGAACGTGTCTATATGGCTGAGTTAAGTATCGGTTTCTAATGTTAGACCGTTAAACAATTAAATCGCACATATAAAACGCAATAAAGAATCCCGCCAATTCACAGTGATGTGTGGCGGGGTTCCTTTTTTTTGAGGAGTATTCTAGGTCGAACTTTCGGGAATGCTTACCGTTTTACGCCGGTCTGCAGGATTCTGTATTCGGCATGTCCGTCTTCGAACTTGAAGTCTATTCGCCAGATATACACGCCTGTACCCACCTTGCGGCCATCGCTGGATCTCTGGTTCCACTTCAGGAATCCCACCTTGTAGTGGTTCTTGTCGTTACCGCGGATTTCCTGTTCCATTTCGCCCTTATGGCCAAAGTCCTTCTGGAAGGAGGTGACAATGTGAGAGAGCCCGTCGTAAATGGTGATGAAGGCGTGGAAGGGGGCTATGGTCTGGAACCTGACGCTAGAAATGGTGTCGGGCTGAACTTCCCACTGGTCGCCCTTTTCGGGGATCCACTTGGCCTTCTTGCCCAAACCGCTGATGGCGGGGTTGCCGGCCACTTCATACAGGTAGACACTGCCATCCTTACCCGTCACGTCGATTCCGCCGCGGCCCATGGGGTTCTTGGAACGGTCTACGTAGTTCGCTGCGGGGTTGGTCCTGATGCAGTTGTCCACAGAAATGTTGTAATCCTTGAGAACGAAGGTCCAGACGGTTCCGGTGGAATCGATGGTGGGAGCCTCGGCGTTAATGGAATGGGTTGCTGTATCGCTGCAGCTCTTGCTGTAACGGAACAGCTTCTTCCAGGCGGCGCTGTCGCCAACGTTCTTGATGGGTTCAGAAAGGGTAATGACCAGAGTATCGGGCGGAAGCTTGTCGGATGCATCCAGATATTCAGAAATAGTCATTTCGCCAGGATGCTTTACCGCTTCAACAGGTACGGCGCCGATATGATCCTCGATAAACATCTTCTGCATGATATCGCCCTTGCTCTTGGTCAGCTGCAGGTAGGGCTTGGCAGAAGTGTCTATTGCGGTCTTTCCGTATTCGAAAGGCTTTTCTAGCTTGACGTGAATCCACTTGTTGTCGCTTTCCAGGACAATTTCAGATTTTTTGACGCTACGCCATTCGTCGCCGGCCTTATTCCAGTAGAGGGTATCGATACTTTCAATCTTGGCGGTAATAGCCTTCTTATAGTGAATGCGGATAGAGTCGGCTTGTCCGTCCAGGTCGCTGTCGTACAGTTCTGCCAATTCAGCGCCGACGTAATCGGAGTTCACGATCAGGTAGTCGCGAGTCTTCAGGTTGGACTTGTCGGACTTTACTTCAGCCTGGATCTTGATGCGGTTGGATTCCCCGTCAAAATTCAGGACGGCATCCAGTACAGTATCCTTCTGGGCCTTCTTTTCGCTTACATAAGTAAAGTATGCATTCTTTACCTTGAATTCAGAAGTGTACTTGCCTGTTTCAACAGCCTTTACCTTCAAGGTGTCGCCGGTGTTGGTAAACAGGATTACGTCAAGAGTGTCAGCCTTGTCCAAGGTGGGGCTTTCCATATTGATGACCAGGCAGAACGGTGCTGTAGAAGAAGTGAGTACAGAATCCAGGTCTTCGTAGCACTTACTATCCATAAAGCGGTATTCAATACCTTCCATGGAACTGATTGCGGCGGAGTCGGCCACGGTGGTTCCGAACATGGGATCCTTGTAGGAAACCACGATGGTGTCGGCTGCGGTACAGGAAAGACGTCCGTCGTTGCGCTTGGCGTTGCGTTCATCCTTCTTCATGTCGTTAAGCAGCTTGTACTTGCCCGAAGAAGTCTCCACCATTTTCAGGTTTTCTTCCATGTCGCCGGAAACAAGGCAAGAAAGGTTCACCAGCACGGTATCCACTCCGCGGGAGAAGTCTTCTGTGGTGAGGGTCGCCGAGATGACTTCTGTTTCGCGGGCAATGGCCTCGTTCTTGTTAGAGACGTTTACCAGGGCGATAGAATCCTTGACTTCTCTGATGGTCTTTCCGTCCTTACAGGCGGGAACGGATGCATTCTTGAACTTATTCCAGCGTGCAGAAACTCCTTTATTGTCTAGGGCTCGGACATAGAATTCTACTTCGCTGTCCACAAAGTAGGATGTAGGAATTTCGGCAAACCAGAGGTTCTTATCGCCTCTATCCTGCATGAAGTTTTGGGTTTCGAACACGACGCCAATATCATTCTTGTAATACAGGATAACCTGATTAATACCATCGGTATCGGAAACCTGGAAATCAAAGATTCCCTTACCGTTGGTCGTATCGATACAGGCTTCGACAAGAGATGTAATTTTAGGTACGTTGTTCTTTACGGGAATGGTATAAGGTTCCTTAGCCGGATTCGGAACAGAGGGACTCTTGCCCACAAGTCCGTCGACATCGGTGGCCACCACATAGAAATCTATACCCGGAGCGACCACACTGCTTGCAGGTATGGTATAGCTCCATAGACTATCCTTAACCTGGGTCATGGCGTGAGACACCATAGGTGTATTCTTTAGGTCCGATGTCTTGGTATAGATGTAAACAGAACCAATATTCTTCTTGGATTTTACAATAACCTTAATGGTGATTGCCACTCCTTCAGATTGTTGATAACCAATCAGACGCTTGGTAGAATCGGTCAAGGTCACGACTGGGGGCAAGAAGCTTTCGTCCCAGTAGGCGGTATCGCGGCTAACCTTGTTCAGGAAGGTGCCCTTGATGACCACCTGGTGGGTATCTCCATCCAGAACGGCGTCGGGGCTGTTGTAGCAAAGCACATATCGAGCCTGCACGGCACTGCGGATGCTTGCATAGATGTCTGCCAATTGGTCGGCAGAGGGGGCCATGGTAAAGGAACCTCCAGTACTTTCGGCAAGAGTCTTTAGGGGTTCTTCAGAATCACATTCCACGGCGATGGAATAGATTGTTGTATTCATGCCATTGGCCTGAGCAACAACAGAACTAGTCTTTCTCTCGTCATCACTAGCGTCATAACCATCAGAGAAAACAATCACTGCGGTGGCATTAGTTTCGCCCACCAGCTGATCAAGGCCTTTGGAAATGCCATCGTTGATGTAGGTTCCGCCTCGAGCGCTCAAATTATTAACGGCATTAAGGAGGGCATCCCTGTCGGAAGTCATGGCCTGGTGTACACGAATAGTATTTTCAAAACCGACGATAGCCGTCCTGTCGTAAGGTCCCATCTCGTTAATGAATTGACGGATGGAATTTTTGGCGCTAGTCATTTTTGTAGAACCCATGGATCCACTTTCGTCTACCACAAGAACCACGGAAACGCCACCGATTTTTTCTACAGAGGAGATCTGAATGGGAACGGATTTTTTGTCTTGATGGAGGACAAAGTCCGTTGAATCCAGACCTGGAATAGCGCGACCGGAATTTTCGTCTACCACAGATACGGTTGCGCATACGCCCGGGTGGTTGTTCAGATCCAGACTATTGATGGTCAACTTGGGCTGAACTGTAAAGTCTAACGAATATGTAGCCTCTACGATACATTGAGCCGTAGTAGGCTTCATTCTAGTCCTAGAACTATTTTTATTGTCAATGGTAACAGACCCCTTTCTGGTTACCCAGGAATCAAAGGTATAACCGCCATAGGGAATGGCGTAAATCAGGGTATCCATTCCTGGAGCCAGAGCCACGTCACCGGCGGGATTTGTGTAACCCTTAGACGGAGAGTTTACAGTAAGCACATAGGGTGTTGCCACCAAGGCCGAGAACTCCGCATTGCTAAAGTTATTGGTGGTGCTGGATACGAACTTCCAGTACTGCGTTTCGCCCTTTTTGCCGGGCTGGAAACCCTTCTGGAAATTGGAAGTGATCGTGGAATAGCTAACGGAGTTGGAGAACGTGGAGTCGTTACCATAGAAGTACAACGTGCCGCTAATCGATTCGCTAAACACAAAACTGATCATACGCCAGGACGTATCGGGTGCAGTCCACTTAAAGTAAATAGACGATCCTGTGTAATCACTAAAGTAATTGTGCATGAAGGAGAACTTCTGTTCCTTGGTGGTCAAGGTTTCGATGGTTCCCTTCTTATAGGTTGCTTTTACCTTTGCAGAATCCTTTGTAGAAACTACGGTATTTTTGGCCAGGGTATCGGCAATGTTGGCGTTGCCCGAAAGTACTCGCCACTTGTTGAATCTGTATCCGCTGTCGGCCGATGCCGAAATGGGGTAAGCCACATTAAGCCAGGCAGAGGCATATCCGGTATCGGGAGTCACATGGCCGCGAATGTCGGAAAGAACGGTGATAGAGCCTTTATCTGCGGAGGAATAGCTAATCCAGAACGGTAAATTCCTTGCGTAAGATGAACTGTAGTTCTGGAATTTGTAATGGACAGTATCCCCTGCATTAACCGATATGGAATCCACGACGACGTTGGCCTTGTTTCTACTGGCGGTATAGGAAGAGAACGAACTGGAACTATATCGATACAGATATAGGGTGTTTTCGTAGTAGCTGGAGCTGACTTCTCTTGTTGCCGCAATAATGTAGATGCCGGTCTTGGGAGCCACAAAGCGGAATCGAACTTCACTGTTATAATTGTCGATATAGTAGTGCTTGTCAACAGTGTAGGCAGTGGGAGTCTGGGTAATGTTGTAGATGATACCATCAACAAATACGGCACGGACATTGCAATCCCCCTTCAGGCGGGCGTAAGTCGTTGACAAGGTGGAATCAGAAATCGTGCAGGATCCAGAAACACGTTCCCAGTGAGAGAACTTGGATGTATTCCTACTGTAGGCCCTAAGCAGGATGGAATCCCCGCTCACATAGGTAGAGTCGTAGTTCCTTGAATTGGTTCCCACGTAGACATAACCGTATCCTGCGGTATCGCCACGCACCTTGACCGTCTTGAGAACCTTTACCTTGAAACTGTCATTTACTGTGATGGAATAGGGTGAGATAAGGAAATATAGACTATCTCCCACATTACTCATGTTGAACATAATTTTTGATGTTCCGGAATATGCGTAATCATAGTCTTTGTAGTTAGATCCGAATGTATTATAAGAGTATTCGTAGACGTAGGTTGTCTGATTTGTATTCGTCACCAGGGCGTAAGTTCCAGTATCCGGGGCTACGAATACGGTACGCACTCCGTATTTATAGGATTTGCTGCCGTACTTGAAATAGTCGAAGGTTGATTCCTTGCTGGAGATTGTATAGACCTTAGCGGAATCTACATGGAAATTGATCTTGATGGAATCCGATGAGGGAATGAACTTGGTTGTCATGGAAGTGGAATCCAGGAACTTACCGGAACCGTATTCCACATACCATCCGCCAAATCGAGTGTCCTGAGCGGTGTTTGCTGTAACAGTTAAGGTGTCGCCCAATGCAACTGTGTCTGGATAAGACTTGTTGGGAGATTGTATGAGGGCTGCCTTCTTGGCTACAATGTAAACGGAATCGCTGAAATAGCTAGAGTAGTTAGACGTAAGGGTATAAAAGAACTTGTCTCCTGCATTGACCTTTATGTACTGGGTAACGGGAGATGAGTAGGAGAATGAGTTACGCCTTTTGTAACTAGTTGCGGTGGAATCATTGCCGTAATCGTAGAAGTAGTGTGAATAACTCTTGGAGGTGGCTCTGATGGCATAGATTCCGGCAGATAGAGCTGTATAACGGAATCGTATACCATACTCCGGAGAACGGTCATAGAAATCGTTTATGAAGGTATAGCCCTTTTTCTGGGAGGTAATGTCGTAATATTTACCGGCAATACACTGCAGCTGGTATTTTGTATCGGTATTGATGGTGTCGCTAATGGTGTAAGCGGTACTGTCGTAAAGTTTTTTATCGCCAGTCAGCACTTTCCAGCCGTTGGGGCGGTAACCCACCTTGCTGTAACCCGTATAAGAAACAATTTGACCAGGCAAGGCTGTGTCCAGGGCCACAGCGGTAGAACAATTAGCCGATGCGCTGGTCAAGGAAATTGTATTTGTCTTGATGGTGGAATAACTGATAGAGAATGTCTTGTTGGAGTCGCGAGTGTTATAGGATCTGACACTATAAAACAGGGTGTCGCCTGCACTGACCAACATGGAATCGCTCATGTCATAACCGCTGTAGTCATACCAGGCGGTGGTCGCGAATGTGGAAGTGACATGGCGGTAGAAATAGAAACGATCGTTGTTTTTCGGAGAAACGGTAACGCGATAGCCGCCACTCTTGGGGGCTATGAGGTAAAAACGGACCCCGTTTGTCGCCGATCCGGAATAATAGTTGGCCGCAGGGCTATATTCTACCGGTGTGGTGGTAATCTTGTACATGACGGCATCTGTGAATTCGGCGGTCACTTTGCAATTCCCATTAACGGCGAGGGTTGTGGTTGCCTTGGTTGCGTCGCCGATGGTGCAAGTACCCGAAGAAACTTTCCACTTGCTGAACTTGTGGTCTTTATCGCCAGGAGCGTAGATTGAAACGGTGTCTCCAGCCAGGTAAACAGAATCGGAACTGGCATTGTCGGCCTTGAGGTTTTCAAAAGTGACTTTGGCCCCGTCCTTGGCGACTACCTTACGGGTATCAGAATAATAGGAAGAGGTATAAGGTTCTATCCTGAAATAGAATTCCTCTCCAGCTGAAGTGGCTGTTATACCGAAATTTTCAGTATAGCCAGAGTACAGAACCTTATGCGCAGAATAAGAACTAAAAGAGTTATCGGACCCGTAGTAGTAAAGTTCATCTTTTCCGTAAACAGTAGAGAACTGAATGATGTAATTCCCTGCCTTGGGAGCTTTAAAGCAGAATCGGGTTCCGTTGGACTTCGATAAGTAATAGTCGTTTGTGTGATCAAAGCTTAATGGCGTTTCGGTAATGTTAAGTACAGTACCCGAGGCAAAAGCCATAGAGCAAACGAAACACAAAAAAGCCATTACGATGCGAAACGCACCAAAATCGCTCTTCAATTTCATGAAGAACCTCCTAAGAAATCATCCCAGTGACGTGAAATGTAGAAAAAAATTCTTTCTTCAGCGCAATTTTGTAAGTAAAAAAAGCTATCTTTGGCCGCGGTTGGATAAGGAAGTTAGGAGAAATGAAAGCTATGTCACGTATTTTTGCCAATTGCAGTAAGATTGCATTTCTAGTCGTTGCAATTTCCGTCGTCAGTTTCGCCATGGAAATTCGCCCGGGTTTCGGTTTTTTGACCCCCGCATCTGTCACGATCGAGAATAACGATGACGGTGTGAAGTCTGAAAGAAAACAGAAAACGCAATTTATGTATCAGGGCGACCTGGAATTTTTGTTCACTGCCCAGTACGCCCCCATTCGTTATGGTCTAGGTCTTGGCTATAAGAGCAAGCAGACTCGCGATGGAATCGATTTCACTCCGGCTACCCTCCCCCTTTGGCTGAACCTTACTTTCGGCTCTATTTACGACGAAAGTATTTTTGACCCCTATGTTGTAACCCGTCTAGGTTATGTTATGCCGTTGGATTTCGACGATCCCTGGTGGGAAATGCCTACTGATTTTATGGTATACATCGGTGCAGGCTGTGTATTCCCCTACCGTATCGCCCTGGAGGCGGGCTACGATTACACCTCCATTCTTAAGTCTTTCGAATGGAAGAAGCAAAAGTTTAGAATTTCTTCGGGGCGCATTGCGATTCGTCTCTCGGTTGGCTTTGAATTTAGTCATAGAAGAAACGAACGTCGTACGATTATCCGTAATGCCGATGATGAAGACGATGAATACGAAGTTGGTCCTGCCAACTCTGGCGATGGTTCTTCCTTTGAAGAGAGTCTTCAGGTTTTCGAAGACAGTCTGACTGTCGTAAATGCTCAAAAGAATGCCAAAATAGCTTCTGAGGAGCCGTCTGCTCTTGAAAAACAGTCGGAAAATGGCAAATCTGTTGAAATGTCTAGTGAAATTTCTGAATCGACTGGCAAAAAACGCAAGGCTAAGGTGAAAAATACCAAGCCCAAGAAGACTAGCTCTAAAAAGAGTGCCAAAAACAGGAAGTAATGGCGGGTAGACAATTTGCATTAAAGTAATGTTTACACGTTAAAAGCTTCTTTCGCAATAAATATTTTTTTATTATTTACGCCATGATTCTTCCAAAGCGTATCAAGGTCCTTCTGGGCGTTATTACAGTCCTTTTTGCATTCTATTTTATTAGAGACTGGTTTGTTTTTTACCAGTGCGGGGCTGTTGAACAATGCTTGGCAGATTCAAGCTATGTGCAGCACTATACCAAGTTCGCAACGACAGTGCTTGTCGCTATTTTGGCCATTGCTATTGGTAAGGATTGTCTAGGCAGGCGCGACCATCGTCTGTTGTTGACCGCCATGGGTGCGGCTTTTTTGGCCGATATTTGCTTTAAGCTTCTGCATAACGCTAAATCACTCGCTCAGTTCAGCGTGGAATTTATGCTCATGGGTGTCTGTTTCTTTATTGTGTTCCAGTCTATTCTCATTTATCGATTTACCCGTAAGAACGAGACTGACAATAGCATTCCGTGGATTATCCTGGTTCCTTTCGCCTCTGTGCTGGTCCTCTTTGACCTTCGTCTTCTGGGAGTGTTTGAAACCGGTCTGGTTCCCACTATCATTGTCTATGGAACATTCTTGACTTGCGCCCTTTTCGAAGGTCTTCGCGTGTCCAGGTACGGTTACTTCCCCCAAAAGAATGCCTCTCTTATTAGGCTTGGCATGATACTTTTCTACTTGGGCGATGTCTGCGTGGGATTTTCCTTGGCAACTGGAGACGACCATAGTACTCAGGAAGTCGTTGCTACCGTTGCCAATAACTTGGTTTGGTTCTTCTATGTTCCTGCGTTGCTCATGTTAGTATTGAGTGGAATCCGCAAAAAATAAAAAGCAAACCATGAAAATGAGAATGCCGGCCATAAAGGTCGGCTTTTTTTGATAAATCTCATGTCCTAAACATACTACGGAAACTTATTTTTTTTACTGACGGTAATATTAACATTTCCTATTTTAGAGAAAAAAGGTTTGTTATAAAGCGATCATTCAGTTTTTCTCGGGTTAGCGCAGCTTGGAGTGCTTTAACCCTGTTTATGTGCCTCTCCCTTGTTGAACAGGATGCATTCAGTCGTGTTAGCCACGAGGATTCTGACACAAGACTTTTCTCCGTCCGTTGCATAAAGGACTCCAATTAATAAACGGACTTCTATCCAGTTAGAATGTAAAGGAACCCGCTGGCAAAAGCTGGCGGGGTTCTTTTTTTATAAGACCTGCACTTTTGTGTACGAAACGACTTGACACAGCCCGTATGGGAGTGTATATTTGTGCAGTAAGTTTTTTATACTGCACATTTGGAACTATGATCGAACAAGTCAAAGGTTGTCTTATAGAAAAGTCCCCCACTTTTATTGTGGTGGATGTAAATGGAATTGGCTATGGAATCAATGTTTCGGCCCACACGGCTGGAAAATTGCCTGAAGTTGGCGATGGTAACACCCTAGTGACCATCTATACAAACTTGGTCGTTCGTGAAGATTCCATGACGTTGTTCGGTTTTGCCGACAAGACGGAAAAGGACACCTTCCTGATGTTGTTGGACGTCAATGGCGTTGGACCTAAGATGGCCCAGCGCATACTGAGTGGAGTCACGCCGGCGGATCTCCTGAATATGATCGCCAGCGATAACAAGTCTGCCCTGAGTAAAATCAAGGGGCTTGGCAAAAAGACCTGCGAACAGATGGTCCTTACCTTGAGAGACAAGGCAGGCACCATGCTTCAGGGCCTAGGCAACGTAGAAGGTAGCGGCGTTACTAGCATGGGCGCCCTTACCGGGGCTAAACTTGAAGCCGTTCTTGCGCTCCATACTCTCGGTGTCAAGGATCCTGCTGCCGAAAAGGCCGTTGTGAAGGCCGTCGAAGTTCTGGGCGATTCCGCCGATGCCGCTCAACTTATTCCCGAAGCTTTAAAGTATTTGTAATCCTATGGAAGATCAGCGTATTATTTCTCCGGAAAGACGTTCTGGTGACGAAGGCGATGCCGAAAACACCCTCCGTCCCCCATCACTTGCGGAATTTACCGGACAGAAATCCATTAAGGAAAGTCTTTCTATCGCCATTGAGGCGGCAAGGCATCGCGGAGACGCCCTGGACCATTGTCTATTTTCTGGTCCTCCGGGACTTGGTAAGACGACTTTGGCTGGGATTATCGCCAAGGAAATGGGCGTGAACATCCATATTACCAGCGGACCGGTTCTTGAAAAAGCCAGTGACTTGGCAGGTCTTTTGACTAGTCTGCAGGAAAACGATATTCTCTTTATCGATGAAATCCATCGTCTGAACCGCGTTGTAGAAGAATACCTCTACCCCGCCATGGAAGATTTCAGGTTGGACATCATGCTGGATTCCGGCCCTGCGGCCCGCAGCGTAAACCTCCCCCTGAAGCATTTTACCCTGGTGGGCGCGACCACCCGCAGCGGCCTTCTGACTGGCCCCTTGCGTGATAGATTTGGTCTTCAGTATCGCCTGGAATTGTATGATGAAGAAGATATCATGCTGATCTTGATGCGTAGCGCAAGAATTTTGGATATTGAATTGGATGAAGATGCCGCCAGATTGCTAGGTGGTCGTTGCCGCGGAACACCCCGTATCGCCAACCGCGTGTTAAGGCGTTGCCGCGATGTGGCTCAGGTTCGTGGAACTGGAGTTATCGACTTGAATTCTGCCCAGAAAACTTTGGATATGCTGGGAATCGACGGCGAAGGCCTAGATGGCATGGACCGTAAAATTCTTACGATGCTTATAGACAATTTCGGTGGAGGTCCAGTGGGCCTTGGAACTATCGGGGCTGCTATTGGCGAAGAACCCGATACCATTGAAGAAGTGTATGAGCCCTACCTCATTAGAAAGGGCCTGCTTTCCCGCACTCCTAGAGGGCGCATGGCCACCCACAACGCGTACGAGATGCTGCACAGGCAGATTCCACCCAGAGCTGTATCGCAGTTCCAGGGGCAGACGCAGGCGGGCTTCAATTTGCAAGAAGAAATGCCTCTTTAGTTTCGGCTCGAGTTGTTGCCGTTCCTTTTGCTGCAGCTTCGGTTATTATCGGAATTCCGGTGCGATGGTTATAATCATATTGACGCCGTGCAGTCCGTGGAATCCCAGCTGCACACGGCACAGGAACATGTTGGGCTGACGAACTCGGATGCCAAAGCCCCATGAGTTGTAGTAATGGTCGAAACTCCACTTGTCGATTTTATCGGCGATAAGTGCGTATTCGTCGAACACGACTCCATCAACAAAGCGGTCTACCGGCCAGCGATATTCTGCGCTCAAGGACATGATATGATGGGATGCCCATGTATCCCCATATCCACGCAGCGGAGTTCTTGCATTCAATGTGGGGAATGCGTTAAAGGGTGCGCCGCCTTTTTCCATTTCCCATAAATCAATTAGCCTATACTGTAAGGCGATAACCCTTCTCTCAAAAAGGGTTTGCATCATGTTTTCGGGACGCCATACACGAATGGCTTCATCCCAGGAAAAGTCGGTATAGAACTTACGGTTCTGTCGGGCTTCTGTTGCGCTTAGAATATAGTTGGGGCTGCTGCCTAGCAAGAAATAATGCTGGAGCAAGAACTCCGTGCGGATGTAATCGTGCTTTCTTTTGGAACCATTAATGATATCTTCGTCATAATAGTCCTTGGCTTCATCGCCCAGTTCCTTGACACTTACGCCGTCGTACTTGCTGACAATGTTATAGGAACCTGAAAAACTGACGCGGGAACCTCGGGATGGGGCGTATGGGTAATCCAGGTCGTCGTAGATGATGGATGCACCAATGGGAAATTCCATATGGTCTTGATATAGTCCGCGGTCTTCGATGGAAAACTTCTTGCTAAATAACAGGGAGTCTTCGATATCGGGAACATCGGCCTTGATGAAGTTTTGGGTTGTCCAGATTTCAGCATTCCAGTTGCGGTTGTCAGAAAGCGGTGCGCCAAGTCGCCAGGTAATACTAAAGCTGGAATCCGGCTGTAGATAGCTAGCCTTTGTTTCGGGAACAATAAAATGTCTGTCTCGGTTCCAGTTGATACTGTAACGAACGCCGGCGAAAAGCGGAGTCCCAAGGATAGACTGCTTGGTGTATCGTGTATCGAAGGCCAAGTCGCCGTTGGCAAAAAATTCCCCTTGCAGCACTAGATAATCTCGATCCAGGAATACGCTACGGTGTCGATAGACAACGCCCAGTTCGGTACTTGCGCCCGGTTTTAAGTTGAAACTAGGGTAAATGAATATGTTCTTGCGTTCGCCGAAGGTGATTAAATCCACCGACCTTTCGATGACTCCGTTCTTGACCGCGTAATCGATGGGGGTCGCAATCGGGTAGATGAGGACGTTCAGTACTGGCTGGATGATGTAGTCCAGGGGCCATTTCCACAGGTTAGACCACTTGAACGAATCTTCTTCTTCGACGTTCTCTGTTTCGGGATTTTCGGAAGTTGAATTTTGAGGTGCAGGATCATTGGATTCCTTGGTTTGTGCAAAAGGGCTTGCAGCCATCAGCAGCAAACAAAACGCCATCGTAGCGATCTTCCTACATAAACCCAACTTCATACCCCCCCAATTTATAATTATATTGTTGTCATGTTTTCTGCGTTCGCAAAAATAGTTAAGAGATTAGGGCAAAATTATAGGGCGAATATCATCGTATCGTTGGTATTGGCCGCACTTTGCATCTATCCCATTAACCATTTGCGTTGGGAACTCCAGTTGCAGGATTCTCTGAAGGGAAATGAGGTACAACTAGATTATCAGGATATTGAAAATTCTTTTGGTGGATTAGGCAGCCTCACTATTGTCTTACAATCAAAAGACAGTTTGACGAATTTCAACCTGGCCCGTAATTTCGCCAGGGATTTCTCCAAGGACCCTCTGGTTCACTTTATCGAGTTTGCCGCCGACGAAAACTTTTTCAAGAAGAACCGCCTCCTGTATGCCAATGAAGACGAAGTTGCCGCTGTAGTCAACATGGTTGACAGTGTCAAAAACGCCCATTTCCGTAAAAGCAATCCCTTTCTAGTCGACCTTACTGAATCTGCAGATAGTGCAGGTGCAACTGCAGAAAAGGCTGATGGACTGGTAAAGCAGATCGAAGAAAAATACTTTAGGGAACTCCAACAGTCCCATGCCAACAATGATGGGACAATCCGTGTCATTGACATCTACCCCACCCATTCCCTGACCGACCTGCAGTCAAATCGCAATCTTTACAACCGAGCCAAAGCTTATCTTGACTCTGCAGCAAGCTCACGAAACATTGAAGTCTACTATACCGGAAAGATTTACAAGTCAATCAAGACCGGTAAGAAACTTCTGCCCGAGGCAAAATTCGCGGGGGGAATGGCTGTCATCATCCTCCTGGTGCTGTCCATGCTCCATTTCTATAGACGGCCCCAGTTGATCCTGATTTCTGGTTTGCCTATTGCACTTCCCACCATATTCATGTTCGGGATTGCCTACCTGTTTTTTGGAAGAATCAATCTGTTTACGTTAAACCTGGCCTTGATTTTGCCGGGCCACGCCATGCAAATACAGACGCACCTCCTGACCCGATTCTTCCAGGAACGTGACCAAAACTTAAGCCCCACCCTCAGTACCGAAAGTGCTATCCTGGGTATTATGCCTCCGGTTGCGGCCTCTTCGCTAATCATGGCAGCCCTGTTCCTTTCGCTGTTGCTGATTCCTCTGCCGGGTTTGCGGGAATTGGCAATCCTTGGAGCCATCGGAGTCTTGATGAACCTCTATATCTGCCCCCTTCTGGGTGTATCGCTGTTGCGCTTTGCCCAGCAGAAGAAGATGTTCAACATTGCCGAAATTTCCCGACACATTCCTCGACGTCTCAAGCTGTTCCCCAATAAGGTGAACTGGGCCATCATTGTATGCATCAGCATCCTCAGTAGCGCAGGCCTTTTGTACAGCGGCAACAACCTGGCCTTCCTTTACGATTTCAGGCAGACCGAAATGCAGTTGGATGAGCAGAAGGTGAACGCCCTGATCGAAGAGACCGGATTCTCCACCTTCGATCCAGTCATTGTGATGTTGCCGGACTCCTCATACAGTAGCAGCATCCAGGAAGACTTCAAACACCTGAAGGATCGTGGACAGATTCCCGACTTGGGAAGAATTTACACCCAGTACCAGTTCATGCCCAAGATGAGCAAGAACAAGAAAAATATGCTGGAACACCTGAAGGCGGAGCTGACTCCTCAGATTTTGTCTCGCTTGGCCACAGACGACAGTGTTTCTATCGTGGAGATGCTCTCTAACTATGAGAATGACATCCAGGAATTCAAACTTTCTGAAGATATCCGCCGCAAGTTCTCGGGCAAGGACGGTCAGTCCGGAGTATTTGCCTTTATCATCCCCTCTTCCGATCCTGACAATGGCCTGGCCTGCCGCCACATTAATGCTCAGCTCCAGAAGTTTGACGGCATCCAGGACAACAAATTCAAGGTCTGCGGAACCCCCATCCTTAGAGCAAACGTATTGGACCTGGTGCTCCAGAATGTCGACAAGTCCATTGTGCTTGGGATCATCATGCTTTGGTTCATTCTGCTGCTGTACTACAATAAATTGAGCCGAGCCTTCTTTACGGTACTCCCTTCCATGTTCTCTATGAGCTGGTTGACCATTCTTGTTCACGGTTGGGGAATCCATATTTCGTTCTACAGTTCCCTGGTATTCGTGCTGCTGATTGGGGTCAGTGTTGATGGCTCCTTGCAGCTCTGGTCATCCTATTACGAAAAGCAGAATGGAACCGCCTGGACCGTTCTGCGCGCAAAGCTTTCTTCAATCCTTACGGCACAGGGGGCCGGTTTTATCGGCTCTTTCGCCATGTTGCTTTCGTCCCACCCGGGTATTCGCAGCATGGGCATTATCAGTGTCATCGGATTGATTTGCATATTCATTTCACAGTTAACCATTTACCCCCTTATCGCAAGTACGTTGGATACTTACCGCGTCATCAAGAAATCAAGGCTCAGAAAAAATGAAACCTCTATCCACTAGAACTTTGAATATTGCCGCCAGTTTGACGGTCGCTATCGATACTTTGGCCAAGCAGATGATTGCTGATGGCAAGGACGTTGTCAGTCTGGGTGCCGGTGAACCGGACTTCCCTACACCGGAGCCTATCCGTGCTGCTGCTTGCAAGGCTATTGACGAGGGCAAGACCCGCTACACCGCACCTGTGGGCATTATGGAAGTCCGCAAGGCCGTGGCCAAGAAACTGAAAGATGAAAACGGTCTGGACTACAAGCCGGAACAGATCATCATGACTAGCGGTGCAAAGCATGCCGTGTTCAACTCCCTGGCTGCACTTGTGAATCCGGGTGACGAAGTGATCGTTCCCGCTCCTTACTGGGTCACTTACCCCGAACTGGTAAAGTGGCTTGGTGGTGTGCCCGTAATTGTACAAGCTACCAAGGAAGCCAAGTTCAAGATTACCGCAGAACAGCTCCGCGCCGCCATTACAGACAAGACCAAGGCAATCCTCCTGAATAACCCCTGCAACCCCACCGGAGCCGTGTACACCAAGGAAGAACTGGGTGAACTGGCCAAGGTAATCGTGGAAAAGGACATCTACTGCATTTCTGACGAAGTGTATGAATACTTCGTCTACGATACCGAATTTACAAGCGCCGCCGCCTTCCCCGGCATGGCTGAACGTACCATCGTCATTAACGGTTTCTCCAAGTCCCATTGCATGACCGGTTGGCGTATCGGTTACAACGCAGCCCCCGCCGACATCGCAAAGATCATCGGCAAAATCCAGGGACAGGCAACACACCACCCCAGCAACGTAGCGCAGTACGCCGCATTGGGCGCTCTTGAAATGGACAAGTCTAACGTAGAAGCCATGCAGGCTGCATTCCTGAAGCGTCGCAACTACATGCTGAAGCGTACCGCAGAAATCCTGCCGGTTCCCGCTCACGCACCGGAGGGCGCATTCTATCTGTTCGCTCCCGTGACCTGTTTCTACGGCAAGAAGACTCCCGAGGGTAAGGTCATTGGCGGTTCCGTTGAACTTTGCGAATACTTGCTGCAGTCTCAGGGCCTTGCCATTGTGCCGGGTGCCGCATTCGGTGACGATACCTGTGTTCGTTTCTCTTACGCAGCCAGTGACGAAACTTTGGAAAAGGCATGCGACCGCTTTATCGCCGGCCTGAAGGCTCTGGTTTAATTATGAATTACGAATTATGAATTATGAGATTCATCAAGATGGTTTTAGAACTATTTTAAAGTTTTGTAATTCATAATTCCTACCTTATAATTAGTTATATGAAGTCCTTCCAGATCGTCACTCCTTCAGCCGACAAGCCCTTTACCATAGGGCGCAAGTCTGACAATAGCCTTGTACTAGACAACTTAATGGTGTCTAGGCAGCATGCGGTATTGGAGTGCGTTTCTGGCCAATGGACTTTGCGGAACCTGACCGAGAACAGCGTAACGCAGCTGAATGGTGCCGACGTTTCTGCACCGCGTCCCATTAAGGATGGCGATGTCATTCTTATCGGAACGCAGAAGTTGCAGGCCACCTTGAAGGATCGCCATCTGTCGTTACTGGTGATGGATGCCTTTAACAATTCTGAAACGGAACTGCCTGAAGGTATTTCCGTCGAGACGTCTGCGAGCGCCGCCCTGATCAACTTTACACAGAAGATGGTCTCCCCCCAGGGGAAAGTCCTTCGCTCCATACCCCTGAACGAAGGTGAAATTCTCAAGATTCCCGGTTATGAGCTGGAACTTTCGGAAGGCCGTGTCGCCTGCTTTAACGCCCCTCAGGGTTTTAGCGTCACCGCCCGCCAGCTGGATATTTTTGCAGGTAAAAAGCAGATTGTCCGCGACTTGAATTTCACGCTGCCCGCCGGCGAAATCATGGCTATTATCGGTCGTTCAGGCCAGGGAAAATCCACCCTCCTGCGACTGCTACAGGGCATTCACAGCTGTGGCGAAAAATCACAGGTCCGCATCGGAGGCCTGGATTACCGCAATGCAGAAATCCGCAAGCATATTGCATTCTTGGAGCAGGATCCGGAACTGCGCCGCGACCTGACAGTCCGCGAAACACTTCTGGATGGCGGACGCACCAGCATGAACTGCCATGAATTCAAGGCCAATGCCCAAAAACGCATGGAGCAGTTCTGTCAGCTTTTCGGTCTGACCGAACGCATGGACAATCTGGTAAAGACTCTGAGCGGAGGCGAACTCCGTCGTGTGGCCCTGGCCCGCGAACTCATGGGCAACCCGGGCCTTATCGTTCTCGATGAACCTCTTTCCGGATTGGATCCTTACAACGCCAAGATCCTCTGCACCCATCTGCAACAGCTTTCGTTCCTGGGGCACACGGTGATTCTTACCACCCATAGCTACGAAGCTTTGGACATCGCCAACAAGGTGCTGGTATTACATCACGGGGAACAAGGTTTTTACGGCACCCCCGCCGATGCCTTCCGCTATTTCAACACCAGGGATCCCGAAGAAATTCTTTCTGACCTGAACGACGAATCCGCCACCAACTGGAAGAACTCCTGGGAACGTAAGGCCCAGGATAATCAGGACGATTCTAACGGCGACGAAAGCGCCCATCCAAACATTTATTTCGTAAAGAATGAACTTGCCCCTGTGCTGTTCTACAAGATAGGTCTTACCGCAAAACAATGGTTCCGCGACCTGGGAAAGACCCTCACCTTGATTATTCAACCCCTGGTTATCGGTGGACTTTTCTCCCTGATTTTCTCGGAGCTGACTTCTCTTTGGATTGTAGCCTTCGCCGTCATCCTTTCGGCAAACTGGTTAGCCCTTTCCTTGTCGATCCGCGAAATTGTTCAGGAACGTCAGATTCTCCAGGGCGAGTTCCGTAAGGGCGTAAAGGTCCTGCCCACCCTGCTTTCAAAGGCCACCCTCCCCACCTTGGTGGCCTGGATTCAGACGCTTATCGTATACGCCTTCGTCAATTTCAGGATCGCTTCCCACGTTCCCGTGACAGCACTTTTGCTTACTACGGCAGCCATGGTCCTGCCAGCCGTCATGGTGGGCTTAATGGTGAGCGCCTTCTCCAGGAATTCCGGACAGGCAAACGCTACCCTCCCCTTGCTTATTATTCCCCAGGTAGCACTTGCCGGTGCGCTGGTTCCCCTAGATCAGATGCAGGCTCTTGGCCGCGCCCTGTCTACCGTAATCTGGTCCCGCTACAACCAAAATAGCCTTTTGAACCTACTTTTAGAGCGTCAAGACCCCGTTGTAAACATTGTTGCCGCCATCGCCATCGCCGTAGGTTTTTATATTGTGATGGCAATTAAACTTTTTAGATCCAAGAACGCAAAATGATCGCACCGCAGAAGCCAGAAGTATTTCCTCGTCCTTTTAACGCAAACTATGACCTCATTGGAACCTTGGGTAAAGGGGGCATGGGCAACGTCTACAAGGCCATGGACAAAAGGCTTAACCGCGAAGTAGCCTTCAAGATCTTGGACGCCTCCTCCGATGAAGAGGCCATCAAGCGTTTCTACATGGAAGCTCAGGCCATGAAGGAACTGGACCACCAGAACGTGGTTCATGTGTTCGACTTTGGTCAGCAGAACAACCAGTTGTTCATTTCCATGACTTATGTGGAAGGCACCAACCTTTCGGACATCCTCCACAACAAGGAACAGCTCTCCTTCGAGGCCATCGAAGTCATTATCCGCCAGATTGCCCGCGGCCTGCTCTACGCCCATAACAAGGGTATCGTTCACCGCGACATCAAGCCCTCCAACATCATGCTGACCCGCGACAACCGCGTGTACATCATGGATTTCGGCATCTCCTACATCCAGGAAATGGAAAAGGAACGCCTGACCCGCACCGGCATGACCATGGGTACCCCGGAATACATGAGCCCCGAACAGTGCCACGGTGACAGCGTCACCCTGCAGACCGATATCTACAGCATGGGCGTCATTCTTTATGAGATGACCTGCGGTCGCCTCCCCTTCGAAGGTGAAAAGCCCATCGAAATCGCCCTGAAGCACGTTCAGCAGCAGCCCCCTCCGCCGGAACAGTTCCGCAAGGATATGCCTGCAGGCCTCTCCAAGCTGATCCTCAAGTGCCTCAAGAAAAAGCTGAACGAACGCTTCCACGACATGCAGGAATTCCTGGATGCCTGTGACCAGGTGTTCACCACCGAACGCGATCGCCAGACTGGACGCATGGGAAACCAGACTCTGCTCCACAAGCACACCCAGTCCATCGCCGACATGGCCAACAAGATTTCGCCCAAGGCCCGCCTCTTGCAAAAGAAGCTCACCGCCCTGGCCGTGTTCATCTTCCCGCTGATCATCATGCTGCTGATCCTGCTGATGCTCACCCACAAGCCCGAAAGCACCCTCCGCGAACTGGAGTGGAACGACGCCATGGGCAACTACGAAACTAAGGCACTGGAAATCGACCAGAAGAAGGGATATCCGCTGGACAACCTTAAGGACAATGACCTGAAGACCGCCTGGCTGGCCCCCGTCCCCCAGAAGCCCCAGAATCCCGTTCTGACCCTTTACTTTGAAACCAACGCCGTGGTCACCCATTTCGGTATCGCCGTTGGCTACCAGAAGTCCGTGGACGACGCCTTCGGTGACCGCTTCCGCATTTTCAAGAAGCCCCGCACCCTGACCCTCGAAACCAAGGACGGTTTCAAGCAGAAGGTAAAGCTGGAAAACATCAAGGGCATGCAGTACCCCACCATCCAGGCCATGGAAACCACCGAACTGAAGATTTACCTGGACAACGTCCACGAAGGTGAAAACGCAGACTTCGCTGTTTCTGAAATCCGCCTGCTGGGAATGGAACTGCCCTAAGAGGCAAAGCCTCTACCGCCCGGGCAACGGGCAAAAATAGTCGACCTGAACACGAAACGTGTACAGGACATGCATTGACTATATGAAAGAGGGGTCGCGCAATTTCATTGCGCGGTTCGTTAAACTTTTAATAAAAAGAAGGTTATGCATGAACAAGACCGTACATTCTGACACACGCAAAAAAGGCAACGCCATCGAAGACCAGGCAGCCGCATTCCTGACCCGTAACGGTTATCAGGTGGTGGCCCGCAACTATGCCTACCGCGGAGGTGAACTGGACATTGTGGCAAAACAAGGCGAAACAATCGTCTTTGTAGAAGTCAAGTCCGTCTGGAATAATCAGCAGGGGAATCCCGCCGCCCGCGTGAATCGCCTAAAGCAGAAAAAGATCTGGCACACCGCCTGCCACTTTCTCCACTCTCACCCCCAGATTGCCCCCAGGGGTTTTGACCAGCCTTGTCGTTTTGATGTACTGAGTGCCAGGGTCTACCAGTCTCCCCTGCAATTTTCACACATTCAGAACGCCTTCGAAGGAACCCAGGTGGTTCCCCAATGTTAGCGCATTAAAGTTCGATGATCCATTCTCTGGAATCCGGTGTCTTGGAATAGACCGTCTTGCTAGACTTGGAACGTTCATCTATAACGGTAATTTCCATACCGATCAGGTGATTCTGGGTATCCCAATCCTTATGAACCACCGCCCTCTGGACAATTTCGTTGTTGATGGTCCATACCACGTTACAGTTCTCGATGGCTCCGATAGAAACCTCATAGTCACCGCCTTCCAGGTCATTGGCCATCAAGGTGCAGCGGGAATCAACAGCCACGTCCACCATATCTTCGGGATTTTCGCGCTGGATACTCCCCTTCAGAAGTACGTAGGAATAGAAGTCATCCCCCGCAGAAAAACATCCGGAAAGGAGGGCGGAAACAACCAGGAGAACAATCATAGAATAACGCATAGTGCAAAGATAGTCAACATGGACTATCCTTAAATAAATTTTTTTGAGCCAATTCAAGCTTTTTTGTGTAAATTCAGCACATGCGATTTGAAGTACATCCACAAAATCCTCAGGCCCGCATTGTTAAGCTGGCCGCCGCCGCCCTGGAAGACGACGGTCTTGTTCTGTACCCTACAGAATCCGGTTATGCTATCGGCTGTAACGCAGAATCCCCCAAGGCCATCCACAAACTTTATGCCTTGAAAAAGCCCATGAAGAAGTTCTTTATGGCCCTGATCATTCCCGATATCCGTGCCGCCACCGACTACGCCCGCATCGACAATTTCGCCTTCAACATCATGAAGCCCCGCGTACCCGGCCCCTTCACCTTTATTCTGCCCGCCGACCATCACATCGCCCGCCGCCTAGACGTAAAGCGCCCCGAAATCGGCGTGAGAATGCCCACCCACCCCTTCTTCAAGGAACTGTTCCAGCATTTCGACAAGCCCATCCTCAGCACCGCCGCCAAGCTCAGCGACGAAGACATCTACGAGCCCGACGAACTCTGGAAAACCTTCGAGCATTCCGTAGACATGATGGTGGACTGCGGCCCTATCGAAATCTGCCCCACCAACATCATCAGCCTGGTCAAACACGGCGAAGTGGAAATCATCCGCGGCGAGCTGGACCCGGAGATGTAGACTTCACGTCAACCATCGTCATCCCGAGCCTTCAATTATCGTCATTCTGAGAGCCGCAGGCTCGAAGAATCCATGACGAACCTTAAACGCATTTCGTCATTCTGAGAGCCACAGGCTCGAAGAATCCACGACGAACCTAGAACAAATTAAAATACAAATCCCTCCATGTTGGATTCATGCTTTCCAGCAATTCTATCTTGCGCACCCTTCTCCACCCTTTCAACACTTTTTCCCGTTCTATAGCAAAGCGGATATCATTATACACTTCGAAATATCCAAGCTTATCAACTCCATATTTCTGCGTAAAAACAGGAATTGCCTTGCTTTTGTGTTCGGAAACTCTGCGTTTCAGATCATTAGTAACACCAATATATAGTGTCCCATTTCGTTGACTAAAAAGTATATATGTGTAGCTATGTTTCTCCATAAAAACGAAGATACCAAAAAAGGACTGTCATTTGATGACAATCCTCTTTTTTACTTATGTACTGGATCCTTCAGGGCTACGCCCTTCAGGATGACGTAACGCCGTTAACGAACCAGCATTTCCGCGACACACTTTGACCACTTAGCACTTTAGTGCTTAGTGGGCATGATCCCCCTTGCGGGGAGAGCAATTAAACCATAGCTGCAGAAAATTCTGCTTCGGTCACCAGGTCTTCGCCGATGAACACCTGACCGGCATACTTGAAGATGCCGCGACGAGCCATGCGGAGGTCAGTGAGACGGACCTTCAGGATGATATCGGTAGGAGGAATCACAGCCTTGCGGAAGCGGCAGTTTTCCACACCCATGAAGGCGGGGCGCTTGCCAACAGTCTTATCTTCCATTGCGATCATGGTCAGGAGAGTTGCTGCCTGAGCCATGGATTCAATCTGGATCACGCCGGGCATCACCGGATTGCCGGGGAAATGGCCCTTGAAGAAGTCCTGTTCGCCAGTAACGTGCATACGGCCCACCAGAGAAGGGGGATTTTCTGCAGTGCCATCACCCATGTTCAATTCCAGGATTTCGTCAACGAAAGCAAAGGGGAACTTCTGGGGAAGAACTTCGTGGCAAACATCTTCGCCGTAGAGAACGCCTTCTTTATCAGATTTTTTCAAAGAGTCCAGCAGAGACATAAGGTATTAACTTCTCCATGATTTGTCGGTGAGAAACGTGCCCACCGTTGGTGATTTCAATCCGCACCTTGGGGAGTGCAGGACAAATGAATGTTATATCGCCAATTAAATCTAGTATTTTATGCATGGCAGGTTCATTGGCGACACGGAAATTTTCGTTGCAGGGGCATCCTGCGGAGGCTTTTGCGTCTAAAAGAAGTCCGCAGCTTTCATCTACGCCTTTTAATAGACCGTTGGACCGCGCAGCGTCAAGTTCTAACTGAGAAATAAACGTGCGGGCCATAAAAATCTGAAACAGGTTCTCTGGAGAATAAAGGCTAACCGATGCGGCCGACTGCAAGTCGCAGGTGTCACCGCGGGCCACACTGCGGTCCAGAACGTACTCCACCTCGAAAGTTTCTGCAGGCATGATACGTACATGGCCATAGGTTCGCGGATTATCACCCGACGTTTTCAAATCCCAGTTAGCGTTTACCGGGGCATCGTAAAAAACAAGTTCTTCAGGCTCCCCCGCAGCTCGGCGCAGGCCATAGAAAAACGGTGCAGCAGAACCATCCATCAAGGGAAGTTCTGCAACCTTCGCGGCGGACTTGCCGTCTGCTCCACAATTCACATCGGCTCCGCTCACGATATTCACGTTAAAGCGGCGGTGGGGCCACATCAGAAAAACAGGAGCCAGATGTTCCGGGCTGGCCATAGCACCGCAGTTCAAACCGACAGCATGGGCGCGAGCCTCGTCGTCGTAGGTGTAGATGGCTGTACGGGCAGCTTCAAACTTCAAGTCAGAAAAAATCTTGCAAAGATCCGTGCGGTAGACTTCCTTACCATCTACGCTCCAGACCACTCGGGGCTTGTGTGTAGGATCCCTTTCCAGAACGTCCACCGTCACCATGGCGTTCTTGTAGCTCAGCGACGGAGACTTAAATTCATAATGCTGTGAATTGGTCGTCATAACTTTGGGCAAAGATAGTATAACTTTCCATACCTTGTGATTTGCCTTTTGTCAGCAGCATCTTTAGTGCGGTTTTCGCATTTTCAACGATGTTTTTACAAGGTTTGCGTTTTACATCCGTCTTTTTTTGTGTAAATTTAAGGCGAACTTTTTTTGATTTTTCAAAAACGGGCTTTGCCCGACCAAGCTTTACAAACCAAAAGGAATAATATGCGTAATTGCTCCTCTCTTAAGATTGATGGTCCTTGCAAGATCTACCTCGAAGAATCCGAACTTCCGAAGCAGTGGTACAACGTCCGTGCCGACATGAAGAAGAAGCCGGCACCGCTCCTGAACCCGGGTACCGGTAAGCCCATGACTGCCGCCGAACTGGAAGGCGTGTTCTGCTCCGAACTGGTCAAGCAGGAACTGGACAACGATACCGCATATATCGACATTCCTCAGGACATCCAGACTTTCTACAAGATGTACCGCCCGTCTCCGCTGGTCCGCGCCTACTTCCTGGAACAGGCCCTCGGCACTCCGGCTCACATCTACTATAAGTTCGAAGGTAACAACACCAGCGGCAGCCACAAGCTGAACTCCGCTATCGCCCAGGCCTACTACGCCAAGCAGCAGGGCCTTAAGGGCGTGACCACCGAAACTGGTGCAGGCCAGTGGGGTACCGCTCTTTCCATGGCTTCCGCCTTCTTCGGCATTGACTGCCAGGTTTACATGGTGAAGTGCTCCTACGAACAGAAGCCTTTCCGTCGCGAAGTGATGCGCACCTACGGCGCTTCTGTCACTCCGTCTCCTTCCATGAACACCAACGTTGGCCGCAAGATCAACGAAGAATTCCCGGGCACCACTGGTTCTCTGGGTTGCGCTATTTCTGAAGCTGTTGAAGCAGCCGTTACTCAGGAAGGCTACCGCTATGTTCTTGGTTCCGTGCTGAACCAGGTTCTCTTGCACCAGTCCGTTATCGGTCTCGAAGCCCACGCCGCTCTCAAGAAGCTTGGTGTTAAGCCCGATATGATCATCGGTTGTGCAGGTGGTGGTTCTAACCTTGGTGGTCTTATCTCCCCGTTCATGGGCGAAAAGCTCCGCGGCGAAGCTGACTACGATATTCTGGCAATCGAACCTGCAAGCTGCCCCAGCCTTACCCGCGGTAAGTACGCTTACGACTTCTGCGATACTGGTAAGGTTTGCCCGCTGGCCAAGATGTACACTCTGGGCTCCGGCTTTATTCCGTCTGCAAACCACGCTGGTGGCCTGCGCTACCACGGCATGAGCTCTGTCCTTTCTGAACTCTACGATCAGGGCCTGATGCGCGCTGCTTCCGTAGAACAGACAAAGGTGTTCGAAGCTGCTAAGCTCTTCGCTCAGACCGAAGGTATCCTGCCGGCTCCGGAATCCAGCCACGCTATCCGCGCTACTATCGACGAAGCTCTCAAGTGCAAGGAAACTGGCGAACAGAAGAACATCCTCTTCGGCCTCACCGGTACTGGCTACTTCGACATGGTGGCTTACCAGAAGTTCAACGACGGCGAAATGAATGACTACATCCCCACCGATGCAGACATCGCAGCAAGCCTCGCCAAGCTCCCGCAGGTCTAATAGCGGAAAGCAGAAAGGTTAAAGCGTAAAGAAATTTCTTTAATCTTTGTCCTTTAAACTTCAACCTAAATCTCGTGGGTTCCCTACGAGATTTTTTCTATTTTATCGTTTATAAAAAAGGAAGGCCTTACAATGAACTTTAAGAAAATTTTAGCACTTTCAGTTGCATTGATTTTTTCTGCAGCCCAGGCTGAAGATGTCATCAAGATCGTCCGTGTGGATGACAATAATTTCGAAAAGGAAATTCTCCATACCGACAAACCTACCATCCTGGATGTATTCTCTTCCAGCTGCCCGCCTTGTTTGATCATGATTCCGACCCTCATCGATATCGCAAAGAAGTATCCCGATGTTAAGGTGGCTTCCGTGGGCTTTGATGAACCTAACGTTCAAAAGATCAAGAATACCTTGCCTATCCAGGCCTTCCCCACTTTCTTCTTGATTAAGGATGGCCGAGTCATCAACCGTATCCAGGGTGCCGCCAGCGAAGCGGATTTGCTCGCAGCTCTTCAGTATACTCCTAAGGCCCAGCCCGCAGCAAAGCCAGCCAAGGCAAAGAAAAAGACCGGCACCCAGAAGTTGAGCTGCTCCGCCAACGGCCAGTTTGGAGGCCTTCAGAACCATGTGACGATGACCCTTGTAATTACCGATGACCATATCGATAACGTCGACCTGGTTACCGACGTTTTTGTTCCGCCTGAAATGGACAGCCGTCGTGATCATATAAAGCAAATGTTTATTCAAAGCGGTAAGGGTACTGTAGAAGAAACGATTACCGGCTTTAGACTCCACACTGCAAATGAAAGCCCCTTTATCAAGGCAATGAATATGCAGCGCAAGTCCAGCTATACCGAAATGAAGGCTGGCCTGGAACTTCAGGGCTTCAAGTGTAAGTAATTAAATTTGCGCCCTTTTAACTTACGGCCCATGGCATCGAACTTGCCTTGGGTCTTTTTTATTATTGTCGGGCGCACGCGATTGGCAATTCCTGTGGGATCCTTATTTTCGACAAGTTCCTTATCTTCGTCAATGGTGTACCACTTTGAAATTTCGGGGAGTTGGGTAGCATCTTCGGGAGCCTGGGTACGGCCTGCTCCATAAACGGGATCGCTGAGCATACCGTCATCCACCATTCCGTAGAATACGCCAGAAGTCAGTTCCTTGGTAAAGTTGTTTTCAAGGTCTCCACGGAGTTGTGCGGTTCCGCTTAGCTTCTTGCTTGCCACCGCCCACATGACGCCATAAACTTGGGCATCATCTGCGATGGTAGAATTCACGATAATAGAAAGTGCGCCCACCTTAGCGTTGCCAGAAACGCTACCGCTAACTAGCCAAGCGTCGTCCGTCAATCTAGCGTTATCGCTGATGGTTCCCGAAGTCACCAGGGCGCGTCTAGAAACAACCGCATTTCCGCTGATGGTCCCGCCGTTAACAACAGCGTAATCTTCAATGCGGGCTTCACCGCTAACGGTTCCCCCGTTGACAACTGCATCGGGGCCTACGTAGGCGGTAGCAGCCACCTTTGCCTTGGAGCTTACCCAGCCTCCGCCATTGGAATGCCTTGTATAGTTAGCGGTACTTGTCGGCGTCCAAGCCCCATCCTCATAACCTTCCGGTTTGCCGTTTTCAACACGGACCATGTAGGGGTATCTGTAGATGGTGTAGTAAAACTGGTCCCAGGTAACGGTGTAAAGGTCCTTGGGTGTAGCTGTCACCGCAAGCCAAAGGGCCTTGTCGTTTGCCTTGGTCTCGATGCTCAGATTGAACGCCGTTCCCGACTTCATTTCACTGTAACGGGGCGTTCCGTCGGAGCCTTCGGCCACCAGTCCCACAGTCCAGCTGGAGCCAGGGTCGGGCATAATTTCAGGTGACAGGTTGCAGAGATTTTTTTGCACCCACTTGTTCTGGGCATCGGACCATTCCCACACAGTTTCGGTTCCCAGGCAACCAAATTCAGACGACGGTTTAGAAGCCTGCACAATGCCGCGGAACTTGACGGTTACCTTTCCTGCGGAGTCGGGATAGATTCGCACCAGGTTGTAGCCGAAACGTTGCGGAGCCCAGTAACTGGGTACTTGATAGAAACTATCCACTTCATCCAACATGGTAACACGGCTGTGTCTGCGGTAGATGTCGCCGGAGCCTGTGGTGCGGCGGGTGGCGAATTCGTAGTCTCCCCAGGTCTTTTGGTACAGCGCCTTTTTTGCCCCGGCATATTCCAGGGTGGCGTTCTTCATGGCGAACTTGCCGAACTGGGCTGTCAAATCTTCGTAAGTCCAGTCGTAGGCGCCAATCATGGCGCTAAAGGGCGTCTGGGAGGAGTAGCCAATTTCGCCATCGTCAATTTTATCCATCCACATGCGGTTCACCATCTGCACGCCTTTCCAGCCTCCGCCAAATTCCTCTTTCAGATGTTCCATGAACTGCCAGTTGCAATAGCGGTCGCGGGAACTTCCATAATACAAGTACGGAAAGTTGATCAGTGCCTCGGAACAGTAGTGGGCGTCAGTGGGGTTCACCTGATGGGCCATCCAGTTGGCGTGGGATTCGCAGATCCAGCCGGCGGTGGCGTTGGAACCCATCCATCCGGCAACGCTCTGCAGGCCGTGGGCGTATTCGTGTGCCAGGCCCCACAGGTCCTTGAAGGCTCCAGAACCTAGCCAGAGACCCGGGGAACATTCGTCCTTCCCAGCCCCGTTCTTCACGCAGGCTTCCGTGTTGCCGCCGCCGTAAAGGGCCGCCATCTTGGAATCCTCGAAAAGGTAGGCCACACTCTTCAGTTTTTCATTGGCGTTGCTGGGCTGGGGGTACATCCACTTTGCGGAATCGTGGTAAACCGAGAAAATGTGCTCCAGAGTGTTCAAGGCGTTCTGCGCAGTGGAATTATCCAAGGTGGCATTGTTGGCGGAGCCATCGTCGTGAGTCGCCTTCTTGCAGATTTCAAAATGGTCTGAGCTTGCCAAAAGTGTGTGACCCGCCGATGCACAAACCGGTTTCCAGGTAACGGCCGAGAAGGCGGTCCCCACTCCAACGAAACTTATAAGGCTAGCGGTTACCGCCAGCGATTTAAATCCAATCATAAACACTCCTTAATAACCAATCATCCCTAATTGGCCTACTTTGGAATATAAATTCTTAACTAAAAAAAGGGCCTGGACCTCGGGGCGACAAGCGCTAATTGTGTTTAAATCCGTGTAAAAAATCCCGCCTTTTAAAGCGGGACATAAACGATTCATAAAGCGGAATTTTTCTAGAAGTTGTCGTCGCGATCGAACATGTGGGTCACAAACTGCACCACCAGTTCCTTGTAGACTTCTTCACTGAACATGGGCTTTTGCAGCAAGTCGATGGTTTCCTTGGAAAGGGCACCAGTCTTTGCCAGTTCCAGACCGCCCTTCTTGTACTTGGCTCGAAGCATGTTCAGGCGACGTTCGCCGCCACGATGGTGCAGTGCGCGCATCTGAGGGCAAGCCACCAGGGTGTAACCATCAGCACCCAGAATGATGTTGAACTGTTTGATGATGGGTTCATAAACAACATCCAGATCGCACCAGGCACAGCTCGAAAGCAAGATGATCTTCTGGCCGGGCTTCTGGTTCTGCAGACCGTGCATGGGCCTGTCCATGGCGCCGGGCTCGTTGAGTCGCTGGCCCATATACGGGTGGACCATGCCTACGATGCGGTCCATCAGGCACTTCATCTGGCCGGGTACCCCAAACAGGTAAAGGGGGAAACTCCAGATGACGATGTCAGCCTCTTCCAACTTCTTGCGGATCATGGGAACATCATCGTCCTTCATAAAGCAGCTGCCATCGGGGCGGCCCCAGCAACTGAGGCAACCGCGGCAGGGCTTGATGTTCATGCGGTCGATGTAGATGTATTCACTTTCAAATTCGCCACCTTCCAGAATACCTTCCACAAAGGCATTGGTGGGGATAAGGGTTCCGCTCCGTTCATTCTTGGGGCTAGCCACCATTACAAGCACTTTCTTCTTATCGGACACTTTTCTATTCCTAATGTTTATGAGGTAGCGAATTTAAAACTTCTAACTTTTTTGCACAATCAGATTTGTAAAAATGCTTTCAGCTCATCCATGCGGCGCTTGGCGTATTCAACACCATGGTCGTAAGATTCGTTCATCTTTCCCATGTCGCAATCAAACTGGTCGCACAAGTCGATTTCGGGGCGAATCAGGAATAGCTTGCCCTGCTTTTCAAGCTTTTCCATTTCCAGGAACATCCTGTCGTAACGCTTCAGGCGAACCATCAGGGCGCGGAACAAGTCGGGATACTTGCGCTTATACATCGGGTTCAGCACAGCACGATACTTGCGGAAATCCGTTACCGCCTCGCCAGGGTAATGGGTCGAAAGGGCCACCACCTTGTCGCAACCTTTTTCGAAGGCTCGTTCAAAAGGAACCGGCACCGTAATGCATCCGTCGGCGTAATGCTTATCGCCAATGGGCGCCATGGGGAAAAGCATAGGCAAGGCACAGCTGGCACTGATCAAATCCAGCAAGCGCTTCTTGTCGTTCTTTTCGGACATGAATTCTGCACGGCCGGTTTCGCAGCAAGTCAAGCCAATTTCGCACTCGATTTTCGAATTGGAATAGGCTTCGAAATCCAGAGGCATCTTGCCGTCGGCGGCATCGTAATTCAAGGCGTAGTATTCCTTGTGGATGCCAATATATTTGTTAGCCCACTTATGACCATTCTGCAGACGGGTAGGCAGCATGATAAAGCGCAAACGGCCCTGCTGGCGGGTGATGTAGTTTAAAGCGGCGTGGGCGCCGGCCGAAACTCCAGCCACGTAAGAAAAGCAATCTATGCCTTCGTCCATCCAGGTGTCAAGCACACCGGCGCTGAACATAGTCTGACGGGAACCGCCTTCTAGAACAAGACCGAACTTCACTTTGACACCTCTACATTTTTAGCCGCATTTTCTGCTGTCACTTCTTCAGGCGTTTCTTCGGGGGGCGGCAGGATTTCGTTTACGTTCCTACCCTGAGCCTGCTGCTTCAGCTTCCAGACCTTCTGACGGAAGTATTCGCTGCGTTCCGCCAGGTGCTGGGAAGAAGGAATTCCCTTCACACGTTCAATCTTTTCTTCTCCGCCAAAGACCAGCGCAGTGCGATGCCCACGCTTATAAGTACCGTCATGACCGACGCACACAACAGGCACGCCTGTGCTGCGGGCCAGGAATGCAAAGCCCGACTTGAATTCGTTCATCAAGCCATCTTCGCGGCACTTGCCTTCGGGGAAAATAATGACGGACTTACCGGCTTCCAGGTTTTTCTTGGCGATCAAGGCCCATTCTGTGTCCAGATTGTAGCGGTCACAGGGAATCACATGGACGCGGGTCAAAATCCAGTGGAAGCACTTCATCTCGAACCAGTCCTTGGCCACCACGATGTTCCTGTTCTTGAAAATCAGTGAAAGGAGCATGATCGGGTCGCAAGGAGAACAATGGTTCGCGATAATGATTCGCGGTTCCTTGAACTTATAAGATTGAACCGAAGGATCGGTAAAAGTAACCTTGGGGCGGAATACAATAAAGAAGTATGCTCGAACCGAGTAGATGACCGTCCATACAGCAAGCTGCATAAACGGTTCCGCCAACAACTTTAGGATGCGTTTCAATTCCAGACCTACTTACCCAAGGAGTCCTTGGGAATGGTGGTAAAGGTAAGACTGCCCTTGGCGTGAAGATTTCCGTTTACCTTGACCACACAGTCAAAGCCAACAATAATGCCACCACCCTTGGTCTTGTTCACGGCAATTTCAAGCTGGTCGCCGGGAATCACAGGCTTCACGAACTTGAAACCGTCAATCTTCAGCAACACATACAGCTTGTCATCCAGATCTTCGGGCTTTTTTTCAATCACCAGGGAGCAGAGCTGAGCGCAGGATTCCACAATAAGCACACCCGGCATAATGGGGGTGCCCGGGAAATGACCCATGAAGTAGGGTTCATTGACGCTAACGTTCTTGATGCCCACAGCAGATTCGTTGGGAACCAGTTCCGTCACCTTCTCGATCATCTGGAAAGGCGGACGCTGGGCGATCTTTTCGCTAATTTCAAAAATATTCATGGAACTCATAGAGAGAGACCTCCATCCAGCACAAATACCTGGCCGGTTACATAGGAGAACTGGTCAGAAGCAAGAGCCGAAACCATGTTGGCCACGTCTTCGGGGGTACCAAAACGCTTCAGGGGGATATTCTTGAGGTAACCTTCGCGGGTTTTTTCGGGAATGGCCTCGATCATGTCGGTAGCGATAAAGCCCGGAGCAATGGCATTCACGCGAATGCCCCAGCCACCCAGTTCCTTGGCAAGAGTCTGGGTCATGGAGTTTACTGCACCCTTGGTGGCACTATAGACGCTCTGGCCGGGCAAGGCGAACTTGGAGCTGACCGAAGACATATTGATGATGACGCCGGACTTCTGCTTGAACATCTTGAGGCCCACAGTCTGAGCGCAGTAAAGGTAGCCCTTCACGTTCAGGTCGAAGCACTTGTCCAGGGTTTCCTGGCTGATTTCAAGCAGGTACTGATCGCGGACGATACCGGCATTGTTCACAAGCACATCGATGCGGCCATAAGCCTTAAACACATCACGGACCATGGCCTTTACCTGGGCCAGATCGGCAACGTTAGCCTTATACACCATGCCGTCGCCACCTTCGGCCTTGATCAAGTCAAGGGTTTCGGCAGCAGCTTCGTCGGAACTGGAGTAGTTCACCACAACGGTGAAACCATCGCGGGCCAAGCGCAGGGCGCAAGCCTTACCGATACCTTTCGATGCACCTGTAACAATCGCAACCTTCATCAATATCTCCTTCTCAAGTAAATTACTTACCGAATACTACGGCGCTATAGGAGCCGCCTGTAGCAAAGGCAACCACCAAAATCTTCTTAAGACCAGCTGCGTCAACGTTCTTCCTGGAAACGGATCCGTCCTTGGCCACGAAGTAGGCTTTGTCGCTTTCCATTTCGCCAGAAAGCAGCAGGGCGGCTTCGGCGGCAGCCAAAGTGGCAGAAGCGGCACGGCCTTCGCCAACGCGTTCCTTCACTTCGAACAGGGGAAGAGTTTCCAGCTTATCGCCAAATACGCGGGCCAGGGATTCCTTTTCAATGTCATCCACTGTCTTGAAACCGTCGGCAAAACCGCAAACGGCGTCAATGTCAGCCACAGCGAGGCCAGCATCCTTAAGGGCATCGTTAATGGCGTTGTCCAAAGCTTCGCCAGAACCGGCAACCTTACCGAACTTCACGTTCTTACGGCCATTGCCGTAACCCAGGGCGTAGCAGTAAACCTTGGCGTCGCGAGCCTTGGCATATTCCTCAGTTTCCATCATAATAGAAACGGAACCGTCGCCAACCACGAAACCTTCTGCGTTGTCGAAGGGAGCCACAACCTTATCGGCGGCCACATTCAACTTCTGGGCAAATTCAGTAATAATGGGCAGGTTTTCGTCGGAACCGGTAGCCATCATGGCGCTTTCCTGACCGTCATAAATAACGCTCATGGAGTATCCGATGCTATCGAGACCAGAAACAGGACCCGTCGTAATGGTCACGCCGTAGCCCTTGATGCCGGAGCAGATGGAAAGGTAACCACCTGCGGCATTGTAAACGGTATGGGGGAACTTGAAAGCACTGCCGTTGGCATTGCCCTGTTCCGCAATCAATTCTTCAAAATCATAAGTTGCACCCAGGCCACCTTCGCTGGTACCTACGATAATGCCCACGTCCTTGGCATTGTCATCGGTAACGGTGAAGTTTGCGTCCTGGAGAGCGCGCATGCCGGAAACGGTCTGGAGTTGACCCAGATTATCCAACTTGCGGTAGAAAGCCATCTTGATTCCCAATTCCTTGTAGTCATCGTTGGTGATGGTGGAATGGACAGAGGCACTTTCGGGCTTGGCATCGTTCTTGACAGCATCCAGGTAAGCCTGCTTGGAATTACCCAGGGGGCTTACGATACCGATACCGGTAACGGCAATCTTCTTGCCCTTTGCCGGCTGCTTTACTACATCGCCAGCCATCTTACTGAAGACAATGCTTGCGTTGGTGCCACCGAATGCCACATTATTGCTCATAACGCAGTTCAGTTCCTTGGACTTGGGGGTGTTCTGCACAAAGTCCATCTGACCGACCTTGGCCTTGAGGGCTTCAGAATCTTCGGCAGTATAATGGAGTGTGGGAAGAACGGTATTTGTGGTAAGAGCCTTGATGCTAAAGACGGCTTCGATAGCACCTGCGGCACCCAGGCAATGACCAGTCATCACCTTGGTAGAACTTACACTAATAGTGGGATTTTCTTCGGCAAAGAACTTGCCAAAGGCGTTGATTTCGGCATTATCATTCTTGCCGGTACCAGTACCATGGGCATTCAGATAGCCAATGTCAGACTTCTTGATACCAGAATTCTTGACAGCGCGACTCATGGCTTCGGTCAGGCACAGTCCATCTTCACGGGGGGCGGTAATGTGATGGGCATCACTTGTCACGCCAGAACCCAGCACTTCGCAATACTGCTTGGCACCGCGCTTCTGGGCATGTTCGTAAGATTCCACAACTACGATGCCGGCGCCTTCACCCAGAGTAATACCATTACAATGGTTAAAGGGAGAGCAACCGTTTTCGTCAAGTGCGTGGAGCGAAAGGAAGCCGGAATAAGGCACTGCGGCAAAGGAATCTGCACCACCTGCGATCACCACGTCGGCACGACCGGCACGAATCAAGTCGCAAGCCAGGGCGATAGAGATGGTACCTGCAGCACATGCATTTGCCACGTTGGTCACGATGCCGCCAGCTCCACAAGTTTCAGCAACCTGGGATGCGATGGAAGCGATGGGCATCTTGGGAATATCAGCAGCCGGGCGGCCATTCTGGTGGTAATGTTCCACGCTAATGACACCACCCACGCAGCTACCGATGATCACGGCGACACGCTGGTCGTCGCCAAAATTTCCGAGATTGGCATCTTTTAGAGCTTCATTTGCCGCCTTAATGCAAAGTTTGGAGGCGCGATCCTTTTCTTCGGGAGCATCAATTGCATCCAGGGAGTCGCAATTCACTTCTGCGGCAAGATCTGCATAGCAGTTCTTGGTATCTACAGAGGTGGTCTTATGAATACCCGAAACAGAATTTAGGGCATTTTTCCAAGTTTCTTCAACATTGTTACCGATGGCACAAATAACGCCAAGACCGGTAACGACACAGCGGCAGTCATTAGAAGTCATAAAAGATAAATCCGAAAATCAGATTGAATTACTTGTGAGATTCAATAAAGTCAGCAATGGTATCGATGCTCTGGAAGGGTTCCTTACCCACGCCAGTCATAGAAACACCAAAGGTGCTGTCAACGAAGGAGATGATTTCCAGGGAGTCGACGGAATCCAGGCCGATTTCTTCACCGAAAAGCGGGGTGTCATAGTTCAGAACGTCACCATCCACACCCAGATCAGACATAAAGAATGCCTTCAACTTGCTCTTAACTTCTTCATTAGCCATGCTAATCCTCTCTTTTTTTATGGTTTAATTTTTTTTGGCACAAAGATACAAAAATCTTTCTTCAAAAAATCCCCAAAAAGGCTGCGAGGTGCATGAATGGGCCATTTTGGCGTATGAATGAAGAAAAAAATGAATTTTAGCGTGATTTTCGTCCTAAATTTTTGAAATCCGGAGTCAATTTTACACAATTTGTGTCCTTGGGAACCCCTCGATAAAGGGATAATTCCACGTTAAAAACACCTTTTGTGCTGGCCGCAACCTGCCAACGGCTCCCTGCCGGACATTCTCCCAGGGGTATTTTAGATACGGCACTAAAACGGGTTGCAGTTACCTTCATGTCAAATGCGTCTGTAGACAGGGAATCTGTCATTTTTAAGGCAGCCGGACCTCCAATAGTCTTATTCTTGCCAAAATAGGCTTTCTGGGCATCGATATAGGCCAGGGCTTTCAGCTGCATATCTTCCAGATTTCCCTCAACGGAATTGGAGATAACTCGCTGATGACAGGTAGAAATTCCCAAACAGAGTATAATAAGTGTTATAATGATGGCAACAGGAAACGCTAACTTTTTTAAGGGAACGTTGCCGATGGTTTCGAGAACTTGTCGCGGGTTAACCCTTTCTCCTTCGTCGTCACCTTCCCCATTTTCCCATTTTAGCAACTTGAGGGCCACCAGAATGTGGACAAATTGCCTCGGCAAGGCAAGACCGATTAAGGCAATTGCCAACAGGGCGATAGATAAGGCTAACAAAATGACCAGGGCCGTATCTGCTACAGGCAAAATATCCTGAACTTCTTTCAGAAGACCTAAAAGCTGTTTGTCTTCTGCAAAGTTGTTAGAGGCGAATCGCCCTGTAAAATTATTATAGCGTGCAAGACCCAAAGTCACTGCATCATTCGCCATAACAAGAACCGCTGCAAGAACCCGCTGAATAAACAGCATCAACATGCCGGCAAAGGCGATTACGGCGGCCACCAACCGCCCCGTTCTTACAGCGGTCAACCCGTAGTTTATCTCTTTCTTTTCACTCATTTGTCCTCATTTTACCCTATTTAGCTTCCACCAGTTCCTTGGCCAGTTTCTTGGCTGTAGTAAAGTCGGCCTTACCTGTACCAAGCTTAGGAACCTTTTCTACCTGGAAAGCTACAGAAGGTAACATTATGGGCGGGAAGTTATTGCTGGCGCGAAGTTCCGTAAGTACGGTTTTCGGGTCTTTTTCGCCCTGATAGAGTAATACAATTTTTTCGCCCTTGGCTGCATCGGGAACTGTGGTAATCAAATAATCGCAACCTTCAAGGACCGGAGTGTCCTGAATCTTCTTTTCGACGGCTCCGAGGCTGATCATTTCGCCTCCCAGCTTGGCAAAACGGCTATAACGGTCAACGATAGTCAAGAAACCATCCTGATCCAGGTAGCCCTTGTCCCCTGTGCGGTAATAACGAATTCCGTCAAGGTTGACAATAGCGGCCTTAGTGCGGTCCGGATCCTTCAGGTAGCCCTTCATTACCTGACATCCACCAATCAGGATCATGCCGGCTTCCCCGGTAGGCAACGGTTCGTTGGTCTCGGGATCAACAATCAGGAACTGGGTTCCCGGCAGAGCAGGACCCACGGTGCCAGGCTTGTTATTGAGCTGCATGGTGGTATAGTCATTCAGCAAGGTGTTTTCCGTATTCACGGAGGCCACCGGAGCGGTTTCGGTACAGCCGTAACCTTCAAAGATTTCCTTGCCGAACTTCAGGCGGAATGCGGTTGCCAATTCCGGACGCAGGGCTTCTGCACCGGCAATAATCAGACGCACGGACTTGAATACCAGCGGGTGCACGTAACGGCTAACAGTAAAGGCGCGCAAGAAGGTGGGGGTCGCCACCAGGAACGAAACGTGGAATTCGCAGCAGACGCGAGCCATGGTCTTTACGTCGGTGGGGTCCGCCACGGTCACAATGGGGCAACCTTCCACCAGGTTCAGAATCGTGGTCACCGTCAGGCCGAAGCTGTGGAACAGGGGCAGTTCCGAAAGCATCACGTCACCGCGGCTCACATTCAAAATACAGGCCAGCTGCTGGATGTTACCCATCAGATTGCGCTGGGTCAGTTCGATGCCCTTAGGCGTACCTTCGGAACCGGAACTGAACACGATCACCGCATTGTCGTTCATGGAACGATGCTTGCAGAAAATCAGACGGATTAGCCAGCTGGGCATTACCACGCAAAGCAGTACAAGGGCGGCAATTTTAGGCTTGGGCAGCATCTTCATCAGGTCTTCGGCATAGAACAGTCGAACCTTGTCGCTTGCAATCTGGCTATAGTCGTTTCCCCTACCCTTCAGTTTCTGAATGAACTGTCTACTGGTTATGACCGTAGATACATCAGCCTTTTCACAGCAGAACTTTACGTTTTCTACAGAGGAGGTGTAGTTCAGGTTCACGTTGGTCTTGCCCATGACCCACAGGGCCAGGTTTACAATGACTCCAGCCGGACTAGGCGGAAGCATGATACCCACGTTCTGCTCGTTCTTATTCAACAGTTTCCACAGAAGTCCGCGGAACGCCATGACGGCGCCCATCAGCTTGTAGCCAGAAAAGTGGCCTCCGTCCGGGTTATAGATGGCAGGTCCGTTCTTCACATAGCGCTTGCAGGTACGAATCCAGGAGGCGGCAATGGGACGCAAGAAATTCACGGAATAGCGCCAGGCTTCAATAGAAATCTTACGGACGATGGCGCGGACTTCGTTAGGAGGTGTGGTGGCCGGAATCTTTTCGCCGAAGGCTACCGTCACGGAACGATCGGCAGAAGCGCCATACATGTTAGAGGAACTATAACTGTAGTTACTCCCCCACAGACCCTGAATATAGAACGGGATAATTTCGGCGTCAGTATCGTCAATGGCAGAAGAGTAATCGATATGGAAGGGGTCCACATGAGGTGACTTGGACACTTCGCCCGTGGGGAAAATGACCACAGCCTTACCAGCCAGCAGGGCCTCGTGAATGCGATCCATGGCAGGCTTGGGATTATTGTTGTCGATGCGGATATTGCCCAGACGCTTCAGAATAGAACGCAGGTACCACTTGTCGAAATGGTCCTTGTTGCTGGCGATACACAGCGGACGGGGGCTAGCCATCTGGAGCATGGCCCAGTCAATAAAGCTATGGTGATTACCCACCAGCAATACCGGACCTTCGTTGGGAATATTCTGCACACCCAGCACGCGAATCTTGTAACGGTTAAACACCAGGCGCAACACCGTGCGGATCATGGCCTGAGGCAAGTTGGAAATGGACCAGAGGAACACGCATGCAGAAATGACTGCAATTCCGAGGAAGTAGTACTGGGGCAGGATATCGGTATAACGGACCAGGTAAGAGAAAACAAACAGGAATCCAATCAAAACAATGGACTGGATCATATTGGAAAGGGCTAGAACGGAGCCCGAATTGTTGGGACGAGTGTTATACTGTAGAAGTGCGTTGACCGGCACCAGGAACAAGCCGCCAAAAAGTCCCGTCAAGGAATAAAGGACCACCAGGGCGAAGGGGTTCACCATGAACGGGACCAGGAACATGCAGATGGACACGCCAAACATACCGAGGGGAATGAATCCGGTTTCAATAAAATCCCTGGACTTGGCGGCAGCCACAATGGAACCCACCACAAGACCCACCACGGCAAATGCCAGGTAATCCTGCATCATGTTCAGGATCTGAGAGCCGGAAGCGTCCTGGAAAACCAGCACGAACACCTGGGCCAGAGCCCAGAACATAGAAAGGGCGATGATGGAACCACGGAGGGAGGGAACACGCCAGCCCAGACTCAAGTGCTTACGGACCTTGGCGATGTTCACATTGGGATTTTCATACTTTACCCTAGGCACCATAAAGCTGGCAATCGTACCAAGTACGCTAACCCCCGTCAAGATCCAGGGAATCACCACGGAATGGGACAAAATGCGGTGAACAGCCTCGTAAGAAACCAGGGAATCCAGGTTAATCAAGTTCACACCGACAATGGCAAGCCAGGAGGCGAATATCATGCCGCCCAAGCTGAAAATCTGCAGGAAGGCATTGGCGAAACTCAGATTACGAACGCCAAACATTTCCTTGAGGATGCCGTACTTTGCCGCACTATGAATGGCAAAACCACTGCTAAGGCCAATAGAAAGCCAGAACGCCACACGGGGGATGCCGCAAGTCACCAACACCGCCTGGGCAATGACAAAGCAAGTCATCAATAACGAGGACCATGCCAACACCTTATTCTTGGAGAACCTGTTGGTAAAGAATCCCGCAAAAAAGACCATCAAGATGTAAGGGGCGATAAAGAAAACCTGCAGCATAAAGGCCTGCCAGGTCTGTCCGCTTCCATCAGCCGTAAAGGAACCCGAAAGAATTTTCTGGGCGTAAATAAACACACCTGTCTGAACAAAAACTGTTGCAAGGATCGATAAGAAATATCGAACAGAACCTTTAACTTTCCACATTTTCCTATGCCTCAAATAAAAAAGAGCCGAAAATAGATTCGGCTCCTAAATCTAAAAAATTTGATATTCCCTATTTAATGAGGGATTCCAAATCCTTTACAGTTTTGGGGATATTTTCAGAAAGGTTACGGAAGCCCTTTTCTGTAATCAGCAGGTCGTCTTCGATGCGTATACCGATCTTCTCGTGGAACTTCTTTCCTCCGATATTTGCCCAAAATTCGCCATAAAGGCCAGGTTCGCAAGAAATCAGCATCCCCGGTTCCAGCACCACTTCCAGGGAACGGGTACCCGGTTCACCTTCATGGATCTGTTCGCCGATAAAATGGCTTACCCCATGGGGGCGGCGGTCATAAAGCAACTTGAACTTGCCCTTTGCGCCTTTCACAAGACGTTCATCCAGAGCTCCCATGATGAAATCCCAGGGAATATTTCCGATTTCCTTGAGGCTTACGCCGGGGCGTACCGACTTCTGGTATTCCGTCTGGGCGTCCAATACGATTTCGTACAACATTTTCTGCAACGGGTTGAACTTGCCGTTAACAGGAAGGGTGCGACTCAAGTCACTATGCAGGGAATTGTAGCGGATACCAAAATCCAGGAGCACCAGGTCGCCATCCTGCAGCGGTTCATCCTTCTTGACATAGTGGAGGCAGCAGGCATTTGCGCCACCGGCCACAATGGTCGGGAAAGCCAAATCACCGTCGCTACGTTTTTGCATCTCATAGTCCAGCAAAAGGCCCAGCTGACGTTCATTCTTCAAGCTAGACATCTGGCCTAGCACTGCGCGGAATGCCTGGTCCGTAATGTTCTGGGCCACGCAGGCATCAGAAATGCGTTCCTTTTCCAGAGGCAGTCTCAGTTTCCAGTGAAGGCTAGCGGCACTCTTCAGCTTAAATCCCTTCAAACCCTCGCTGGCCAGGGCCTTCTTCATCTCCTTTCGGAACTGGTCGTTATGGTCATCGGGCCACTTTTCAAAATAGAACGCATAGGCGAAACCGGGATTGGGTTTCTTGCGGGCTCGCTCCACCACCGTATCCCAAAGTTCATCCAGGGGGCGAACGTCCTTGAAACCGGTCACCTTCTGCACATCGCGGTCCCCTTCCACATAGCCGAGACGTTTGCCGTTCCAGAATTCCTTGAAAGGATCCTTTTCAGGTACGAACAGGATTTCGGCCCCGTCCCTGGGGTCAAGCAGCAGATAGCACCCGGCCTGGTTGATTCCGGTCAAGTAAAGGAAGGCGGGTTCCTGGATCATCTTGTTCCAGGTTTGCACAAAGGCTTCTTCGCCACCCGGTTCCATGGGCATTCCGGCGATAACGCAGAAGGAATCCAGTTCCCTGAGCATGGCCTCCCGGCGTTTTTTGTAAAGATTTCTGGAATTGTAGTCCTTAGAGGATATAAAAACTTGGGAATAAGGGTCGCAAACAGATTTTTTTTCGTTTAAAGACATTCTGAGCCTCAAAATCGTTCATTTTTGCCACAAAATTTACGTTTTTCACATTCTTTTCGCCACAAAATATTATACATTTAGGCCATCACAGACCAAAATGGAGCCTGAACAAATGAAATTTTTTAAGAATTGGAAGTTGATTGTTGCAGCTATGACTGTTGCCATGTTTACCGCTTGCGCTGGTTCTAACGGTGGCAGCGACGATGAATACGAAGATGATTCCGATTCCCCGGCTGCAGTCCAGGGCGGCAGCAAGAAGAAGGCCGCTCCCAAGGAAGTAATCGACGAAAACAAGCTGAAGAAGACCGAACAGGAAGCTACCGCTCTCACCGAAGAGAACCACAAGCTCCGTAAGGAAATCTTCGAAGCCAAGAACAAGCTGGGTATGTCTACTGCCGACGACTCCGCCGCCGAATAATTGGCAAGAACATTGAATGAGCGAAATCAAGCGCTATTCCCTATCTGATGACCTGAAACGTACGATTTCAGGCGAGAATGAAGCGGTTTTCCGATTACTGGAGAGCCGTTTTTCTGTTGAGATACAGACCCGCCTGCCGGGGCTGACTATTATCGCCAAGGATCTGGATGAACACGGCAAGCCTGTACAGGGCGACATTGCCGGTGTTTTTGCCGTACTGGACCAGCTGAAGATGGCTGCCCGAAATGGCGGTGCAATCGGAGCTAGACAGGTGGAACGTCTTCTGGGACCCGTCGAACTGGGCGAACCTATGGACAATTCCATCCCCAGCACCCCCGTCTTCCGAAATCGCTTCGGTGTTTCCGTGTTTGCAAAGACCCAGGCTCAGGCCGAACTGGTGAAGGCGGTCGAACATAACGACGTCATTTTCGCCAAGGGGCCCGCTGGTACCGGCAAGACTTTCCTGGCTGTCACTCTGGCAGTGGCAAGCCTTGAACGCCATGAAGCCGAGCGCATCTGCCTGGTGCGCCCCGCCGTAGAAGCAGGTGAATCCTTGGGCTTTTTACCTGGCGACCTTAAAGAAAAGATTGCCCCGTATCTGCGCCCCATTCACGATAGTCTGGCCGAACTGCTCCCCGCAGAAAAGCTTCGCCGTTACGAAGAAACAGGCGCTATTGAAGTGGCTCCCCTCGCCTACATGCGCGGTCGAACCCTCAAGCGAGCCTTCATCATTCTTGATGAAGCCCAGAATACCACGCCCGAACAAATGAAGATGTTCCTGACCCGTCTGGGCCCTCACAGTAAGGCGATTATTACTGGCGATGCCACCCAGGTCGACTTGGCCAAGGGGCAAAAGTCAGGGTTGGTTCACGCTATGGATATTCTCAAGGGAATCCGGGGAATCGCTCAGGTTGACTTTACCGCCACCGACGTCCTTCGCCATCACCTTGTAAAAGACATCCTCCTCGCCTATCAGCAAAAAGAACGCTAAAAGGACTTTATAGAACATGACGAAAAAGCAGCTGAAAATTCACCTTATTATCGGTTGGGTTCTCGTTGTAGCCGCCGCCATTTTCCTCTTCCCCGACAAGAACATCGCCCTCCAGGCAGAACGTCCCCGTCTGGGTCAGGTTAGCCCCCGCACCATTGTGGCACCTATCAATTTCGAAGTGCCTAAGTCCCAGCAGGAAATTGAATCCGAAAAGGCTCGTGCAGCAGACAAAGTAAACGCCATTTTCGAGTTCAACAACGACGAAACCAACCGCGTGTACGAAGACCTGAAGGTGTTCCTGCACAAGTTGGCTCAGTACGGTTCCCTCCAGGCCCAGATTTCCCAGGCCAGTTCTTCCGAGGGTGGCGATTCCACCGTGCAGGTCAAGGTGGTTCAGGCATCCCGTGTCTATGAAATCGTAAAGCAGAGAATTTCCACTTCTGCCATCAAGCCCTTGAGCCAGAACGCCAAGGCCCGCGATTCCTTGCTTTCTGTGTTCAATCAGATTCTGCAGAAGGGTATTTCCAACACTTTGTTGGCAAGCTCCGAAACAGCAGCCCAGCTCTATAAGGACAATTACAATCTGCAGGATCTCAAGAGCATTATCTACAGCAAGCCCAACATCACCTTGCTCAAGAATAATGAAACATCCACCGTAGAAGTGGCGAACATTCAGCCTCTCCGCCGCCGCATCGACGAAGCATTCGCCCAGCTGCAAATGAGTTTCCCCAATGAACAGGGGCTCCTTAGCGCCTTCTATGAAACGTTGTTTGTTTTCATGATGCCCAACGTTTTCTATCTAGAAAAAGAAACTATGGCCAGCCGCGAACAAGCTCGCAACAAGGTGACCCTCATTAAGGGTATGGTTCCCCGCGGCATGGAAATCGTGACTCAGGGCGCTCCCATTACCAAGGAAATTCTTGAAAAGATTGACGCACTTCAGCAGGCTCAACAGAAGGAAGAAAATTCCAAGACCTTTACCGCTATTTACGGTAACGCCTTGGTGTTTGTCATCATCATCACCATGTTCTTCCTGTTCTTCCTGAATATTCCCTCCCGCACCATGTTCAAGGACGCCCGCCAGCTTTGGAGTTTCACCTCGCTGGTCCTTCTGCAGCTGGTCGCTTTCTGGATTGTCCACAATCTTTCTGGAACGTTGAACCGGTCTGAATTGACTATCTTGCCTGAAAATTTTGACTTCATGTGGTTGTACCCGTTTGCATTGTCTCCTGTTATGGCGACCGTGCTTTTTGACCGCCGTCTGGGATTTGCCTTCAGCGCATTCTCTGCTCTTATTTTTGGTGTGCTGAACGGTTATGACCTTGCTGCTGCCATTTGCGCCTTCAGCGTGACCTTTGGCGCTACCTACCCTCTTGCTAGAATGCGCTATCGCGTTCAGTTTGTGTGGGGTATCCTTTCTGGCGTTATTGCCATGGCTGCAGCAATCTGCGTCATCTTCCTCCTGCGTAACCGTCTTTCCTTTGAAGCCTTCTACCAGAACATGATTGTCGGCGGCATGAACGTGATCATCTGTTCTTCCTTGGCCTCGGTGCTTTTGATCCATTTGATTGAACGAGTCTTTGGTATTACGACGGTTTTGACGCTTATGGAAATGTCTGACTTTAATCGTCCCGCATTAAAGCGCATCTCTGAAATCGCACCGGGTACGTTCCACCACAGCATTCAGGTTTCTAACCTGGCCGAAAAGGTTGCCGATAGTATCGGCGCAAATTCTCTGTTGGTCCGCGTCATGGCTCTTTACCACGATATCGGAAAAACCATGCGCCCTGAATACTTTACCGAAAATCAGAAGCAAGGTGTGAATCCCCATAACAATATTGACCCGGCTCAATCTGTTAAGATTATCGTGGAGCATGTGGAACAGGGTGCTAGCCTTGCCAAGGAATACAATATTCCTGACTTGGTGGCTGCCGGTATTCGCGAACACCACGGATCCTCTGAAATCAAGTTCTTCTACCACAAGGCGAAGGAACTGGCTGCAGAAAGTGGAGCGCAGGTCGACATCAAGGATTACAGCTACAAGGGTCCCAAGCCCCAGAGCAAGGAAACCGCAATCCTTATGCTGGCAGACATCATCGAAGCAACCAGCCGATCTATGACTGATACCTCCCCCGAAGCTCTGACCGCCATGATTCATAACACCATCGAAGGTCGATTCATGGAAGGTCAGTTCAACGAATGTAACTTGTCTGTGAAGGAACTGTTCAAGCTGGAACAGGCTTTCCTCACCAGCCTCGACGGAACATACCACACCCGAGTCAAGTATCCGGGACAGAAGTAGCGGATAGGTTAAAGCGTATAGTTTAAAGGTTAAAGGATAAAGGAGTCGTGGGCGATTAGCTGACGGCTCTTTTTTAGTGAACAGTGGATAGTGAAGAGCGGATAGTGAAGAGCGGGTGTCATCCCGAGCGAAACGAAGTGGAGTCGAGGGATCTTGTGATGTAGATTTGATTTATGAGATACGAGCTGTGAGCGATGAGCTGTGTGAGTAAGGCGCCTTCGGCGCGATTATCTAGCCCAAAGGAGCCGCAGGCTCCGTCCTCATACCTCAAACCTCATACCTAACTTAGGCGCCTTCGGTGCGATTATCTAGCTCAAAGGAGTCGAAGCTCCGTCCTCATACCTCGTACCTCACTCCTAAAAAATTTCACTTTTTTTCTCTTTCTCCCTTGACAAATATTTTTGCTTTTGTATATTTGGCTTCGTAATCGTGAAACGGTAGGAAACACAATGACAAAAAAGAATCTTGTTCTTATTGCTCTTGGAGTTATCTTGCTGGCAGTCGGTTTCATCTGTCTCGCTACTGGCCCTGCAGAAAACCCGATTTCCCTTACGGTTGCACCTCTTATTCTCTGTCTCGCCTACTTGGTGATTATCCCTCTGGGAATTCTCTTGAAAGGCAAGAAAGAAGATAAGAACGACGTTCAGTAATTCTGAACACACCCATTCGGGCGATTAGCTCAGCTGGTTCAGAGCGTCTGCCTTACAAGCAGAATGTCAGCGGTTCGAATCCGTTATCGCCCACTACCAATAAAACGGAAACGTTTTTGGGGTGGTAGCTCAATTTTGGTTAGAGCACCGGCCTGTCACGCCGGAGGTTGCGAGTTCAAGCCTCGTCTATCCCGCGAAAAAGACCTTCTCTTTTGAGAAGGTCTTTTCGTTTGTTGAACGTAGTGAAACAAACCAAGCCTCCCCGCTCAACGTCATGCTGAACCATGTCATACTGAACCATGTCATGCTGAACTTGTTTCAGCATCTCAACACCCCACCTGTATCCCCCTCAGTCCCGCCTCACGAAAAAAGCCTCCCGCAGGAGGCCCTTCGCTTGATCATTTGCGTCATCATCGCACTTGATCTTCAGCATCCAAAGATTTTACTATCAGAATACTATACGGAACTTTTCCTGTTTGCGGTTCTTCTTTACAGACCTACCCATCACATCAAAAGATCTTGAAGGTAGCATTACGTTCAGCGGTTTGGCAACCACCCGTCCTGCGGACTGTCCGATAGACTCCACGTTAGACGAATCCTTTTCAGACGGATCCACAACCGTAGTATCTGTCGTCGAAGTATCCGCAACCAGGGTGTCACCGCCTGTAGAACCTTCTTCCACCTGGTCAAGCACCCAGACGCCAGATTCAATACTGCGGCTACGTTCGTCCTGGACAACGTTCTTTTCGGACGGCAACAGGTAAAGCTTGCTCTTGTAATTTTGCAGGTAATAGGCGTTAGAATTGCCTACCGGCGCAGACTCCAGCACATAACGCTGATGGGCACCGGCATTCCAGGAATAGGTACTCAGAACGACGCCTGCCGCGGTGGATTCATTAGGCACGTCAATGACGCGGTCGCCAAATTCAAAACGGTAGGTAACGGGGCTGTCCCCGATGCTCCAGATTTTCGCCACCGTTCCAGCGGCGGAGCAGTCCATCATCTCAAGGCCATTGCTTGCCGTAATGCCCATGCACTTATCGTCGGACATATACCTTACGCGGGCCTCCATGAAGAACTTCTCCTTGAAGATGTCCTGGTACATGGCTTCTACAATCTGGCAATGGATAATCAAATCCTCTTCGGAGTGAAGTTCTGAATCGTAATTCAGACCGTATGGCCAGAAATGCTGGGAATCGCCCTTGAGAACGGCGGTGGGATCCCCCGTCAGTTCCTTCAGCTTGGCCTGTGCGGTTTCGCCCTGAAAGACGCCGTCCTTAAGCATGGCGGTGTACTCGCTGGTGGTGCCCATACCCATGGTGTGACCCATTTCGTGCATGGCCGTGCGCACCTTCATGTAGGAGCGGTTCGATCCGAAGCGCATGGTGCCGTTATAGCTGGCGTCGGCGGTTTGCACACCCGTGTTATAATAGACCTCGATGTGCTTGGTCATATGGGTGTACTTGTTGTACATGTACACCGCGGAATCCATGGCGGCAGCAATATGCTCGTAGGCATCCAATTCATCGTCAGACGGATTCGCCACCTTGTTCAGGTGATAATCCACCTTGGCGAAAGCCCCGGACGACAAGAAAAAAAGGCCCGAAACAAAGGCCGAAACAAAAATTCGATTCATAACAACTCCGCCACCATACACCACCCCAAAATCTACTTTCATGCATATATTATCGCAAGTAAAAAACTTTTTTTTGTGATATACTGCGCACATAAACCGCATATTTTATAATTTAAAGACAAAATTTCAAATATAGGAGTGAGCCTAATGAAGGCTAAAGTTATAGTATGCAGCCTAAGCCTGGCTGCTTTCGCCGCACTCACAGGATGTGCAGGAAACCATGGTCCACTGAACAATTCCATAGGTAAGACCGAGGCCACGATGGCTGTGGCCCGCGAAAACAGCGTCAACCCCACCGCCACTGCAAGCGCCACCGCCAAGATTGATTCCGCCAGGGTTCTAAAAGAAGCCGGCGAAGATGAGCAGGCTCAGGTTCTTCTTGAACAGAGTGAACTTGAATTGCTGTTGGCAATTGCTACTAGCGAACGCGATGCCGCCAAGGCCGAAGACCAGAAGGTTGAAGCCGATTTGCGAGCCGACGTAGAACGTAAGCTCCTCTACCAGAGCATTCTCGACAAGGAAACCAATAAGGAAGGAGCAGCCAAGTAATGAACAAGAAAATTTTAGCACTGGGTATTCTGGCTGCATCCATGAGTTTTGCCGCCGAAGCTGATGTCGCAAGTCAGCCCTCCCCCACCGCTTCCGAAGTTTGTGAAGCCGCCCTCCAGGACACCAAGGCTTCTGCACCGGCAAACGCTATTTCTGCAAAGCTTACCCTCGCCCACGCCTACGGCACCCTCAACGAATTGAAGGCTGTAGAAATTGACGACCTGAATTCCGAACAGATTCCCCCATTGGCCGCTAAGTGCCAAAAGTACGCCGAAATCGCCAAGATGCAGGCCGAAACCCAGACCTTGCGCAACCATATCGCAGAAAACTGGCAGAAACGCGCCGCCACAAACCGCTCCATCGAAGCCATCCAGGAACAGATCGCCAACGCCCGCAGCGGCAAGATGTCTAGCCTGGCCGCCGACCTCGAAGCAGAAAAGGCCCGCCTAGCCCAGTCTAACGAAGATGCCAAGCGTCAGCAGGAACGTCTCCAGGCAGAAATGCAGCAGAACCAGGAAAAGTTCCAGGCAGAAGCTGCAGCCCAGGAAGCCGCCCTGAAGGCCGCCAGCGAACGTGAAGCGGAACTGCAGAAGCAGCAGGCCGAACTCCAGAAGAAGCTGGCCGAAGAACAGGCCGCCCTGGAAGCCGAAAAGAAGGCTCTTGCCGAAGAGCGTGCCAAGGCTGAAGCCCGCCAGCAGGATGCCATGAACAAGCTGAACGAACTCCAGTCCAAGCTGATCCAGGTGTCCAAGGACGCCCGCGGCATTATCCTTTCTATGTCCGACATCCTGTTTGACGTGAACAAGGCCACCCTCAAGTCCGATTTGAAGACCAGCCTGGCCAAGGTCGCCGGTATTCTCTCCGTATACCAGCAGTTTAACGTGTCTATCGAAGGTAACACCGACAATACCGGTTCCGAAGAGCATAACATGAAGCTCTCTCAGCAGCGTGCCGACAACGTGATGAACTTCCTGGTCGAACAGGGTATCGAAGCCGGCCGTCTGACCGCCAAGGGCCTGGGCATGAGCATGCCTATCGCCGACAATTCCACCAAGGAAGGCCGCCAGAAGAATCGCCGCGTTGACCTGGTTATCCAGGACAAGGCCCTGCAGGCTCAATAAATCACATATTTTGGCGGGAAACGTTTCCAAAATGGCTCAAATTTTCTAAATTCTCGCCTGTAATCTTAAACCGGCGGCGCAAGTCGCCATTACAAAAACAAGAGGTAAAAAATGGCAGTTTCTTATAAGGAACTCGGCTTGGTTAACACCAAGGAAATGTTTGCTAAGGCTGTTGCTGGTGGCTATGCTATCCCGGCTTTCAACTTCAACACCATGGAACAGATGCAGGCTATCGTTCAGGCTTCCGTCAAGCAGAAGTCTCCGGTCATCATGCAGGTTTCTAAGGGTGCTCGTAACTATGCAAACGGCACCATCCTCCGCTACATGGCTCAGGGTGCTGTTGAATACGCCAAGGAACTCGGCTGCGCAAATCCGCAGATCGTTCTCCACCTCGACCACGGTGACTCCTTCGAACTGTGCAAGGACTGCATCGACAACGGTTTCTCTTCCGTTATGATCGACGGTTCTCACCTCCCGTACGAAGAAAACATCGCCCTCACCAAGAAGGTTGTTGAATACGCTCACGCTCACGACGTTACCGTCGAAGCTGAACTCGGTGTTCTCGCCGGTGTTGAAGACGAAGTTTCCGCTGAAGAATCTCACTACACCAAGCCGGAAGAAGTCGTTGACTTCGCTACCCGTACCGGTTGCGACTCCCTCGCTATCTCCATCGGTACCTCTCACGGTGCTTACAAGTTCAAGCCGGAACAGTGCACTCGCAACGCTGACGGCATCCTGGTTCCGCCTCCCCTGGCATTCGACGTTCTCGAAGCCATCGAAAAGCAGCTCCCGGGCTTCCCCATCGTTCTCCACGGTTCTTCTTCCGTTCCTCAGGACGAAGTTAAGACCATCAACGAAAACGGCGGTAAGCTCCCCGATGCAGTTGGTATTCCGGAAGAACAGCTCCGCAAGGCTTCCAAGTCTGCAGTTTGCAAGATCAACATCGACTCCGACAGCCGTCTCGCTATGACTGCTGCAGTTCGCAAGTACTTCAACGAACACCCGGATCACTTCGACCCGCGTCAGTACCTGAAGCCGGCTCGCGAAAACATGCAGAAGATGTACGAACACAAGATCGTCGACGTTCTTGGTTCTAACGACAAGCTTTAATAGTTAGCGAGCACCGCTCGCTTAACTAAAAAGTTGAAAAGGTCACTTGGTTTCTAACCAAGTGGCCTTTTTTCACAAAGAGACCGCTCGAGCAAATCCGCGGGTTTATAAAACCTCCGGTAGCTCTCGCTCTCAAAAAGGCGCTCGGTTCCACCGAGTGCCTTTTTTTTCACAAACTGTGCCGTGGGACACGATTTTCACCACGAATAATAGAATCAGCATAACTTAATGGCGGTTCAAAGCAAGCTCGTCCAAACGAGCCCTAAACTTTATGATGGATAAACAGATTGCATTCTGCATATAAGTTTATAGACAACTGCGCATGGCCACCACGGTGGTTCTTGAGATACCATTCGAATTTAGGATTGAATATGCTCCAGTCGGTCGGCTTTCCATTTTCGTCGAGAGTCGTCGATGGCACTACTGGTGCCGAGGCGTCCTCGGGCATGTAGCGGCCCAGGCCCTGCGGCATGTTGACGTCTCCAGCGTCCATATTGCCAATACTGCAAACTCGTGTGCTTTCCATCCTGAACTCCACCGGCATTCCTCTCCAATCATAGGAAATTTTCATGCGTTTGTGAATAGTGCGTTCAAAAATTCACTAAACACCTATCTTTTGAACGATTTTATGTCATGAAACAAAATCTGACTGACGAATTTTTACAAAAAATTTTATCTATATTGGGGTTATGCAGATTTTCCATGGAAGTACACAAATTGTTGAGCATCCAGAAGTAAGAGTCTCAAAGTACAACAAAGACTTTTATTTCGGTTTTTACTGCACTTCCATCGAACAACAGGCGATCCGATGGGCGACTCGATTTGGTGAAGGCTTTGTGAACGTCCATGATTATAAAGAAGACCCTTCTCTAAATATTCTAAGATTTGAAAAGATGACCGACGAATGGTTGGACTTTATCGTCGCCTGCAGACAAGGCGTCAAACACGATTATGACGTTATTGAAGGGCCCATGGCGGATGACACCATCTTTAATTACGTCCAAAGTTTTCTAGATGGGACCATTTCTAGGGAAGCATTTTGGGACCTGGCTAAATTCAAGTACCCAACACACCAGATTTGCTTTAGCACCCAGAACGCAATTAGTTCATTGACCTTTGTAACAGCGAGGGAAGTTCATGATTAAGAATACAGCTTTATTCTATACATGCAGCCTCATTGAGTACATTGGACGAATAACGAAGAACGAGCGATCTCGTGTTGTTGAACTACTCGGAAAAGATGTCGACCGAATTTACAATTATCAAGATGTATTTCACTGCGAACCCATCGAAAAAGTGGCCGACGACTTTATTGTCAGGAACAACATACCATTGGGATCATTTGACAATATAGCCAGCTGCAAATACACAGTGCCCGACTATTGGGACATCGGGGATGTCTTCGCACGTCTTGTAGAAGACAACTTTGCTCAAAAAGACTCCATTTCTGGAATCAAAGAAATTTTCAGGTCCTGGCTTGCGGCAAAGATTTCAAACTACAATTCCGACTTGTTTTACCAATCTCGAGAATATATCGACGCGTGCTACAAGAACGGAGAAATTTTGGCTGCATAATCACCTGCCGGAACCGTCGTACGCGACTTACTTTCCATCCTGAACTCCACCGGCATTCCTCTCCAATCACAGGAAATTTTCAGGGATTTGGACAAAACGACGTATTAACTCATCACATTTTTTTCATATATTTACAGACATGGCAGACGAAGAATTGAAAAAATACAGGCTATCATCCATGGAGGAGCCTTCCGACGAAATGCTGGAAGCCCTTATGGAAAAGGTCGGTGCAGCAGCACGTGAATCCTCC